>JACMKK010000208.1 GCA_014380115.1 Luteimonas sp.
GCGAACATCGGATACAGCGCGTCGCCGGCATCGAGCATGCGACGCGCATTGGCCAGGTACGACACGTCGGTGTTGGGCTTGCGCGTGAAGACCGGGTAGCCGGACTGGCCGTCGACCTGAGCGCGCATGACCTCGCAGTCCCAGTACGCGCCCTTGACCAGTCGCACCGGAATCCTGCGGCCGGTCTTGCGCGCCAGGTCGGCGAGCCAGTCGATCACGAACGGCGCGCGCTTCTGGTAGGCCTGCACGGCGAGGCCGTAGCCCTGCCAGCCGTCGAGCGAAGCGTCGGCGTAGGCCGCGGCGATCACGTCGAGCGACAACTCGAGGCGGTCGCATTCCTCGGCGTCGATGGTGAAGCCGATGCCGTAGCCCTGGGCAAGCTGCGCCAGCTCGAGCACGCGCGGCGTCAGTTCGGCGAGCACGCGCGCGCGCTTGGCGTGTTCGTAGCGCGGATGCAGCGCAGACAGCTTCACCGAGATGCTAGGCGCGGCGAAGACATCGGCGAACGGACCGGTGCGGCCGATGGCATGGATCGCCACGCGATAGGCATCGAGGTAGCGCAACGCATCCTTGGTAGTCAGCGCGCCTTCGCCGAGCATGTCGAACGAATAACGGTAATTCGCGTTGTCGCCCTTGCGCGAGCGCGCCAGGGCTTCGTCGATCGTGCGGCCCATCACGAACTGGTGGCCCATGATCCGCATCGCCTGGCGCACGGCGAGTCGGATGACGGGCTCGCCGACGCGCCCGACCAGGCGTTTGAACGCGTTGTGGACGTTGCGCTTGGTGTCGTCGGCCAGGTCGACCAGGTGGCCTGTCAGCATCAGGCCCCAGGTCGAGGCGTTGACCAGCATCGAATCGGACTGGCCGAGGTGGCGCTTCCAGTCGGCCTCGCCGAGCTTGTCGCGGATCAGCTTGTCGGCCGTGTCCTGGTCGGGGATGCGCAGCAGCGCCTCGGCCACGCACATCAGCAGCACGCCTTCCTCGCTGCCGAGGTCGTACTGGCGCATGAAGGATTCGATCGGTCCCTGGTCGGGGGTGCGCGCACGCACGCGGCGCACCAGGTCGGCGGCGGTGGCCTGGATCGCGGCGTGGTCTGCCTCGGATTGGCGTGCCTGCGCGAGCAGTTCGCGCACGTGCTCGGTTTCGTCGCGCGTCCAGGCGGCGGTGATGACGGCGCGCAAGGTGGAAGGCGAAGCGGGGAGTTCGGACGAGAGGATGTCGGTCACGAAGCGATCAGCGAGCCGGGAAGCCCGGCATTCTATCGATTCGACCGGATCGCCGCCGATCGCGACGGGTGCAGCAGCGAGGCGTGCGGCCGCTCTACGGCGCGGGATTGCGCCCTGCGGTGGTGCGCATGCCGATGCGGGGCCGGCCCTGCTATTGGCCGGTGATGGCGGCAGCAGTGGCGTTCGGCTTGCCGCTCAAGACCCTTGGCAGCTAAAATTTACGGGTTTCCGCGGCCCGGTTCAGGGCCGGCGGCCATTCGATGCAGATCAAGCGGCATGCAGCGGTCCATCCGCGGCCACCGACGACGATGGAGTCTAGGCAACGATGAATCGAGCGCGTGCGATGCGATGGGGACTGCTGGCGGCCTTGGCCCCCGGCTTGGCGTTGGCGCAGTCGGTCGACCCCGTGGAATGGCAGCTCAACATGCACCCGGGCGTCACCCAGACGTCCGGCATCGCCTACGACGCGCACATGATGGCGCTGTGGGTCTGCGTGGTGATCGGCGTCATCGTGTTCGGGGCGATGGCCTGGGCGATGTTCAGGTTCCGCAAGTCCAAGGGCGCGGTCGCAGCGCAGTTCAGCCACAACACCACGGCCGAGATCATCTGGACGATCGTGCCGATCATCGCGCTGGTGGCGATGGCGTGGCCGGCGACAGGCATGCTGATCAAGCAGTACGACACCCGCGACTCGGCGATGACCGTCAAGGTCACCGGCTACCAGTGGCTGTGGAAGTACGAATACCGCGGCGAAGGCGTCGAGCTGACCAGCCGCCTCGATCGCGACAGCGACCGCATCCGCCAGACCGGGGAGCGGCCGACGGTCGCGGCCAACCCGCATTACCTGCTCGACGTCGACAACGCGCTGGTGCTGCCGGTCGACACCAAGATCCGCTTCGTGATCACCGCCGACGACGTGATCCACGCCTGGTGGGTGCCGGCGCTGGGTTGGAAGCAGGACGCGATTCCAGGCATCGTCAACGAGGCCTGGACCGAGATCAAACGGCCCGGCGTCTATCGCGGGCAGTGCGCGGAACTGTGCGGCAAGGACCACGGCTTCATGCCGATCGTGGTGCGCGCGGTGCCGAAGGCGGAGTTCGCGACCTGGCTCGCGGCCGAGAAGGCCAAGAACGCGCCGCCGCCCGCAGTGACGCCGCCAGCCGCAGCGCCGGCCCAGCCGGAACCGTCAGTTCCCGCTCCAGTTGAGGCCGCGCCCGCGGCTGATGCTGTGGAAGCGCAGTCCACGACCACCAGATCCACACAGAACGCACCCGAACCCGCCGCCCCCACGGCCGGTTGATCGCTTTTTCCTGAGGTAGGCCATGTCCACGTATTCCGCCGTCGACCAGCACGATGCCCACGCGCACGACACGCACAAGCAGAGCTTCGTCGAGCGTTGGTTCTTCTCGACCAACCACAAGGACATCGGCACGCTCTACCTGATCTTTGCCTTCGTCATGTTCATCATCGGTGCGGCGATGTCGGTGGTGATCCGCGCCGAGCTGTCGGTTCCGGGCCTGCAGTTCGTCGATCCGGAATTCTTCAATCAGATGACCACGCTGCACGCGCTGGTGATGATCTTCGGCGGCGTGATGCCGGCCTTCGTCGGCCTCGCCAACTGGATGATCCCGCTGCAGATCGGCGCGCCGGACATGGCGTTGCCGCGCATGAACAACTGGTCGTTCTGGATCCTGCCGTTCGCCTTCACGATGTTGCTGGGCACGTTGTTCCTGCCCGGCGGCGCGCCGGCCGGCGGCTGGACGCTGTATCCGCCGCTGTCGCTGCAGGGCGGCGCCAACGTCGCCTTCGTGATCTTCGCCATCCACATGATGGGCATCAGCTCGATCATGGGCGCGATCAACGTCATCGCCACGATCCTCAACATGCGCGCGCCGGGCGTGGACCTGCTGAAGATGCCGATCTTCGCCTGGTCCTGGCTGATCACCGCGTTCCTGCTGATCGCGGTGATGCCGGTGCTGGCCGGCGCGGTGACGATGCTGCTCACCGACAAGTTCTTCGGGACCAGTTTCTTCAATGCCGCCGGTGGTGGTGACCCGGTGATGTTCCAGCACATCTTCTGGTTCTTCGGCCACCCCGAGGTCTACATCATGATCCTGCCGGCGTTCGGGATCGTCTCGGAGATCCTGCCGACGTTCGCGCGCTAGCCGCTGTTCGGCTACCAGGCGATGGTCTACGCGATCGCGTCGATCGCGTTCCTGAGCTTCATCGTCTGGGCGCACCA
>JACMKK010000209.1 GCA_014380115.1 Luteimonas sp.
CGCGCGCGGTTACGACCAGGCGCTGGAGTTGGCGCGGCCGCTGGCGCGCGCGCTGCGCATTCCGCTGCGCAACGATGCGCTGTTCCGGTTACGCGCCACCGCGCCGCAATCGCGGCTCGATGCGCCGCAGCGGCGCCGCAACCTGCGCGATGCATTCTCGATCGCCGAAGGTGCGAAGGCCCTGCCCGCGCACGTCGTGCTGGTCGACGACGTCATGACCACCGGCGCCACGCTGCATGCCGCGGCGAAGACCTTGCGCCGCGCGGGCGTCGAACGCATCGATGCCTGGATTTGCGCGCGGGCGTCGTGAAGCGAAACGTTCTTGCCGGTCCGGACCGCCGAATGCAGCGGCTGCGATGCCGATCTATTCGCCGTCGGGTTGCGGTGCCGGCTTGGCGATGTCGGCCTTGGCCAGCTTGCCCGAACCGATGATCGCCTCGGCGCGCAATTCCACCGGCGCGTTCGCCGAGAACAACGCCGTCGTGCCCACGGCCGTCCACGCCGGATAATGGTCGCGGAAGACCTCGTGGTGCACCTTCAACATCGGCTCGACCTTCTTGCGGAAGTCGGCGTGGTCGGTCGAGACGTGGAAACTGGTCAGCTCGACGACGTCCTCGAGCGTGGCGCCGGCCGCTTCGAGATGCTTCTTCAACTCGGCGAACATCCAGCGGATCTTGTCCTCGTCGGTCTCGCCGACCGCGGCCGGGATGCCGGAGACGATCACGCGATCGCCGAGCTTCACCACCGGCGAGTAGTGCAGGCCGTGATAGGAATCCTCCCAACCCTTCGGCGCGAGATGCTCGCGGGTCGGCACGGTGTCGGGTGTCGCCGCATAGGCGAAGGTGCTGCACAGGCACAGGATCAACGGGCAGATGCGCATCGCGGGCTCCCAGCGGACGAAGAGCCCGATTGCAGCGCGACGCTGCGGCGCTTGCAAGTCCCGGCGCTGGTCGTTCGATAGGCCGGCGCCGGGCGGTTAAGCCCGGCGCCGATCCGCGTTTCAGGCGGCGGGTACCGTTTTTTCGCGCTTGTTGCCGAGCAGCCACAGCGCGCCACCGACCACGATCAGACCGATACGGATGCCCAAGCCGGCTTCCGGACCCCAGTTGTCGACCCACATCAGCAGCTTGAACTCCATCTCCATGTAATGCAGAACGAACGAGCCAAGGCCGAGCAGCAGCATCAATCCGCCGATCGATTTCATGGTGAACCCCCTTGGTTGGTTGGCCCGCTCCCCGCGGGCCTGCCATACCGCCCGACATCGCCGGGACCACCGCTCAGCTCAGCGCGCTTCAGCGCAGTGCGAAGTCGGCGGCGAGGCCGGTGAACACGGCTGCGCCGACCCAGTGGTTGTGCAGGAAGGCACGAAAGCAGGCGTCGCGATCGCGATGGCGGGCGACGACGAACTCCCAGGCGACCAGCAGCAGCGCGGCACCCAGTCCGTACCAGTAGTACGCGCCCAGCCCGGCGCGCTGGCCGACCAGTGCCAGCGCCGCGAGGAACAATGCGTACAGGACCCCCTGCGCGACGAGATCGAGATCGCCGAACAGGATCGCGGTCGATTTTGCGCCCGCGCGCAGATCGTCGTCGCGATCGACCATCGCGTACCACGTGTCGTAGGCGGTCGCCCAGAAGATGTTGGCGACATACAGCACCCACGCCACCGGCGGCACCGTGCCCTGCACCGCCGCGAACGCCATCGGGATGCCCCAGCCGAACGCGAGACCGAGGTAGACCTGCGGCAGATAGGTGTAGCGCTTGAGATACGGATAACTGGCCGCCAGCACCACGCCCACCAGACTCATGTAGATCGTCAGGCGGTTGGTCGTCAGCACCAGCGCGAACGCGGCGAGCATCAGCACCGCGAACAGCAGCAGCGCCTCGCGCCCGCGCACCGCGCCGGTCGCCAACGGCCGGTGGCGCGTGCGTTCGACCTGCGGATCGAGCCAGCGGTCGGCGTAGTCGTTGATGACGCAGCCGGCCGAACGCGTCAGCCAGACGCCGGCCGAAAACACGAACAAGGTCCACAGTGGCGGCCATCCGTCGGACGCGATCCACAGGCCCCACCACGTCGGCCACAACAGCAGCAGCCAGCCGATCGGACGATCGCCGCGCACCAGCTGCCAGTACTGGCCCAGGCGCTCGCGCCAGCGCGGCACCGGGGTGGGAGCGTAGCGTTCGTAGGACATCGCAAAAGCCTAGCAGGCAAGGGAACCGTCGTAGGGAACCGTCGCAACGTGCGCTGCGCGCAGGTGTGGTGGCGGCGACCGGATCGATCGCGCGCATGGCGCACGCTACGGCTGGCTCGCGCGCGACGCCGCGATCGGGGACAATGCGCGGCTCGCGCCCGTAGCTCAGCCGGATAGAGTAGTGGCTTCCGAAGCCATTGGTCGGGGGTTCGAATCCCTCCGGGCGCGCCAAGCTTCAAGCGGGGCGCCCAGGCGCGCCATTTATACTGTGTGGATTGCACGGCCGACCGGCCGTCATTGGGCTAAAGGTGGAACGTGCGTAATTACGACCTGGACTTCCTGAAGAAGTTTTCGCTGGTGATCGGCTTCCTGATGCTGGTCACGCTGGGCCTGATGCTGCTGGCGGCCCACCTGCACCGCATCCTGCCGCAGGAAGTCGATCCGGCCGTGGCCAAGCGCACGGTCGCCCGCATCGCGCCGGCCGGCTCGGTCTACGCCGGCGCCACCGGCGC
>JACMKK010000014.1 GCA_014380115.1 Luteimonas sp.
TCTCGCCCGCGACATGGTCGACAACTTCCTGTTCCAGGTGCAGTACTACGGCGGCGTGCTCAACGCCAACCGCACGTACTACCTGACGCGCTCGCAGCCGCCGTTCCTCGGCGAGATGATCCGCGCCGTGCTCGACGAGCCGACGAGTTTCCGCAACAAGAGCGAGGCCGATGCCTGGCTCGCGCACGCCTATCCGCTGGCGCTGCGCGACTACGCCACCTGGACGCGCGCGCAGCACCGCGCCGGCGACACCGGCCTGGCGCGCTACTTCGACTACGGCACGGGTCCGGTCTTGGAGATGCGCGACGCCGACTACCTGCGCGGCGTGATCGAATGGCTGCTCGCACACCGCGACGAAGATCGCGGGTACCTGCTGAAGGCATCGGAACGTCCCGATTCCGCCGAAGCGGAACGGCTCAAGACGACCAGTTGCGACATCGACGCCTCCAAGGTCTGCGCCGATGCCTGGGCCAAGGGCCATCGCCTCAGCGCCGATTACTACCTCGGCGACCGTTCGATGCGCGAATCCGGCTTCGACGTCAACTTCCACTTCGGCCCGTTCGCGGGCTCGACCCACCACTACGCGCCAGTGGATTTGAACAGCCTGCTTTACCGCTACGAACTTAACTTGCAGCAGTTCGCGCTGCGCCTGGGCAAGACCGCCGACGCGCAGCGCTTCGAGCAAGCCGCCGCGGCGCGCAAGGCAGCGATCGACAAGTTCCTGTGGAACGCCGAAGCCGGCATGTATACGGACTATGACTTCATCGCCCGCAAGCCTGCGACGGACCCCTACATCACAACGTTCTATCCGCTGTGGGCCGGCGCCGCCTCGCCGCAACAGGCGCAGGCTCTGCGCGGCAAGCTTGCACTGTTCGAGCACAAGGGCGGCCTCGCGATGAGCCGCAACGCCAGCGGTGCACAATGGGACGCGCCGTTCGGCTGGGCGCCGACGAACTGGCTCGCGGTCGCCGGGCTCGACGCCTACGGCTTCCACGACGACGCGCGGCGCATCGCAGGCAAGTTCACCGCGACCGTCGATCGCAGCCTCGCCGACGACGGCACCATCCGCGAGAAATACAACATGGTCAGCGGCAATGCCGACGTCAAGATCAGCGCCGGCTATTCCGACAACGTGATCGGCTTCGGCTGGACCAATGGCGTCTACCTCAAGCTGCGGCACTTGCTCGATGCGACGAGCGGCGATGAAGCCAGCAAGAAAGTGCCCGCCGAACCAGAAGCAGAGGCCGAAATACGCTAAGCGCGCCGCCAGCGCCAGCGTGCCTGCGAAGCGGCGGATTCACGCGCGTTCAAAGCGCCCGTGTCATGAACGCGCTGTACGGATCTTCGACGTAGTCGCCGAACGGACCGCACGGCTCGAAACCGAAGCGCGCATAAAGCCTGTGCGCGGGCGCGAACGCCGGGCCCGATCCGGTCTCGAGGCTGAGCCTGTCGTAGCCGCGCTGCAGCGCCTGCTGCAGCACGTGGCGCATGAGGGTCGAAGCGACGCCCTGGCGCACGTGCGAGGCTACGGTGCGCATGGACTTGAGTTCGCCATGGCGCGGGTCGAGTTCCTTGATCGCGACGCAGCCCAGCAGCGCGGCGCCGGCCCACGCGCTCCAGAACGTGATCTGCGGGTTGCGCAGCCTGTGCAGATCCAGCGCATGCACGCTTTCGGGCGGGGAATGCCGCGCCAGGTCGCGCACGTGTTCCTCCAGCAGGGCTGCGATCTCGGGACCCGTGAGCGGGTCGATGCGAATCTGCATGGACATCGCGATGACTACCGAATGCGTGGATGCGTGGGGCCGGCCGTGGTCCGTTCGAAGCGTGCGGCGCTCGTGCAGACCGGTCAAGCCCTGGGCGCCGCAACGCGTTGCGATCTCGCCGCTGACCCGACATTAACGCCCCGGCTGGCATCCTGAGGATCCCTCCGAACCAAGACGAGGCGCGCGATGTCGTACGTCGACGGATTCATCCTTGCGGTCCCGGCCGCAAACAAGCAGAAGTTCATCGATCACGCCACCAAGGGCGATTCGGTCTTCCTCGAGCACGGCGCCACACGCGTCCTTGAATGCTGGGGCGACGACGTCAAGGCCGGCAAGCAGACCGACTTCATACGCGCAGTCCAGGCCAAGGACGACGAAGCCGTCGTGTTTTCCTGGATCGAATGGCCCGACAAGGCCACGCGCGACAGCGGCATGGAGAAGGCGATGGCGGATCCGCGCCTGAGCCCGGACAACAACCCCATGCCGTTCGACGGGATGCGGTTGATCTACGGAGGCTTCTCGCCGGTCGTGGATCTCGGCTCGAGGTCCTGATCGATTCCATTCTGTCGGCGTAGGCTGGGTCGGCTTCATTGACCCGGCGCGTGGTGCAGATAAGCGCTGGGTTGGTAGAGCCAACCCAGCCTACGGCTTTACGCCGCCCACGAAGCTCCGACGCCAAGCCAGGAAACCCCGCGATACGAGTCGGCAACCACCCAGGCGCCGCACGCGATCCCGGTGGACATCAGCAATGGCGTCCAGGAGCCGTTCGCCGGAGCGGCGATGAGACCGGGCAGCCAGACCAGGATCGTGATCACGCTCAGCATCGCCGCTTCGAGTGTCGCAGCCAGGCGCGGATAGATTGCGAAAAGAATGCCGATGCTGGCGGCGAAGCTCCCGGCGCCCGTCAAATAGGCCCAGAAGTAAGGCCCGGGAATCCATGCCGGCACGAAGCCGGCGGTCTCCTTCGCATACACGAAATGCGCCAGCCCGATCATCGGCAGTGAAAGGACGAACAGCAGCCTGGCGTAGCGCACGCTGTTCGCGCTCACCGCGAACTTCAAATGTTGCCGCGCCCATCGACCCGCATGCGTGGCGAACAGGATCCACGCGCCTGACAGGATGACGGCAATCTCACCGAACCCCAACCAGGTGGCCTCCATCTTCGGCATCGCGACCACGGCCGGCACTTTCAGCAACACCACCCAGAGCACGAGATAGACGAACAGGCTGCAGGACGAGAGCCCGACCGTGCGCCTGAAGAGCAAGCCCACGCCGGCCACCAACTCGATCAACGCGCAGGCATAAGCGAAGAACTGCCGACCCGGCAAATGCTCGATGGGAATACGTTGCCACACCGACGCGAAGTCGCCGTAGACGAGACCGCGGATGCCCAGGCCGATCATCACTGCGGCGAACAGCACGTGACCCAATCCCATACCGGCGCCCGTTGGGCTGCCCGTTCCGATGGACAGGTTGTTCGCAAGCAGCGAAAACACGCCGGAACGCGCGCGGCCCGGCGAGGTTGATCTGTGCATGCAGCATCACCTTCAGCGCCTTCGGCGGATGCCGATTTGGCCGAGAATAGCGATGCCGACCCGACAAACAAGAGCCAATTCGGCGCGCATCCGACAAGCACGGCGCACGTAGGGCGGAACCGGCGAAGCCGTTTCCGCCGCATGTCACCACATGCCGCAGCATTCGCGGATCCAACTTCGCTGATTTCGTCTGCGAGTTTTACGAAGGCTCAACGAGGCCACTATTGGCAAGCCTCCTAGAACGCCCGGAAACAGACAGGGCGCCACGACGGGCGCCCTGTCCGGTGGCGCCGATGCGCGCGGTTACGTTGTCGGAGCCGTAGTCCGCGGTCCCGCGTAGTCGACGATCAGGCCGACGCGGCGGTTGTCCTGTCCCGCCTCGCCGAACGCATCCGGACGCACCTGGCGATTCTTGTCCTCGCCATAGCTGACCGCGCGGACCTGCTCGGCCGGCAGTCCGGCAGTCCCCACCAGATAGTCACGCACCGCATCGGCACGCGCCTGCCCGAGTCGCTTGTTGAACGCGGTCGAACCGGCCGGATCGGCGAAGCCTTCCACCGTAATCAAGGCCTGCGAGTGGCTGTTGCGGATGACGTTGGCGAAATCGTCGAGCAGCGGCTTGGCCTGCTCGCCCAGCGCCGCATCGCCGAAACCGAAATACGCGGCGGTATCGAGACGTGTACGGCCCGCGAGCTGGGTCACCAGCGCATCGTGCTTGTCGGACAGTGCCTGGATCTGGGACGCGAGTTGCTGGTCGGTCGCGCGGAGTTCGGCGACGGTCTTGTCGAATTCTTCGCGCTTGATATAGCTGGTGCAGCCCGCAAGGGCAGCCGTCAGTGCGAGGACCGCGAAAGGTGTTGTGCCGTGGGAAGTCCCCTACAGGGAAAGCAAACTGAATGCCGGCCAGATCGGCGCAGGACGCGCTGAACCAGGGGATGGCCGCGCGTCGACGCTAAACGAACGTTTGTTGCTTTGCGATGAACGAGCCGACGCGGTTTGGCACGATTTGGGACGCGTGCATTGGCCATGCATGCGCCGACGCGTTACGCGCGCGAGGCGATCATTGCGTCCCACGTGATGGCATGTTCGCGTGCGGTTGATTGCTCACCCATCAGCGCGGCGGGGAGCCCGCGTGCGTCCGTGGCCTTTCCGGGACTATGCTGGCTCCCGGGGATGACTCTGAGCAGGCACTCATATGGATACCGCAGCCTCGGGCTCGACGCCTATTTCATTGTGGTGGATTGCGCTGTTGGCTTTGCTGGCGTTGACCGCAGCCCGCGAGATCGGCTATCTGTTGCGGAAGCGTCGTGAAAAGTCGCGTCCCGGTGCAGAGATCGAAAGCGACGATGGATTTTCGATGACATCCGTCATGGGCCTGCTCGCGCTCCTGATCGGATTCACCTTCTCGCTCAGCCTGCAACGGCACGAGGCCAGGCGCGAACTGGTCATGAATGAAGCGAATGCCCTCGGTACTGCCTGGCTGCGGATGCAGTTGCTGGACGACAGTGAACGGGTGAAGCTGGGACATCTGCTCCGGCAATATGTGGATGTCAGAGTGCGGTGGGGCATGGCGGCGAGCGCAGATGGCGAGGCTCGAGCGTTTCGGGAGTCGGAACATTTGCAGCAACAGTTGTGGACGGAGACAGTGGCAGCGGTGAAACCGATCCGCGCCAGCACGCTGGCCCCGCTCCTGGTCAACTCCACCAACGAATACTTGGACGTCTCGGAGCAGCGGTTCGCGCTTCGGGAAGCGCATCTCCCGCCGCAAATACTGCGTTTCCTCGCGATCTACGCCTTGATCTCCGCGGCCATGATCGGATTTCACAAAGGCCGGCATCGTTTCGTCACCACCGTCCTGTTTGTGCTGCTGACCCTGGCGGGCACGCTCATCCTCGACCTGGATCGCCCGCGAAGCGGTTCCATCATGGTCTCCCAGCAGCCCATGCTCGACCTGCAGGCCACTATGGCGAAGACGAAACAATAGGACCCGTCTACTTCCGGAGAAGGTTCTCGATCTCAAGGCACGCTCAAGCGCGTGCCGCCTGGCAGGATCTCGCGCTCGATCATGGTCGGGCTCAACGTACCGTCGGCGGTTGCGGCCTGGGTCCAGCGCAGACGGAAGGTCGGGCCTGTATTGCGCACGTCCAACGTGGTCTTCTCATTTGTCGCGCGCCACTCCAGATCGACGACGCTCTTGCCGACGCGGACGTGCTCGATGCGGACCGACGCCCAGGACGCAGGCAACTGCGGCGCGAAGTGCAGCAGGTTCTCCCTGGCATCGGATTGCAGCCCCAACATCCCGCCGATCGCGGCAGAAAGAAAACCGGCCGATGACCAGGTCTGCTCCGGTACCGATTCGCTTTGCGGCGTGAATGCGCTGCCCGACATCACTTCATGCATGTGCCCCAACGAATCGGCCGACGCCCACGGCACGAGGCTTTGCCACAACGCGTTCGCAGCGTCGGGCCGGCGCGCCTGCCATAGGATCCCGGCGGCCGCGGCGGTGCCGTGGCCCCACACGCTGCCTTTCGCGTACGCGCTCGCGTCGTAATCCCGCGCCGTGGTCGGCTTGCTGCGCAGCCCCCATGGCGTCAGGTAGGCCGGCGTCGCGAGCAGATCTAGCGTCGCCGATGCTTCTTCCGGCGTCGCAGCGCCGGACGTGATCGCGGCCAGGTCAGCGGCAGACGTGCTCTCGCCCGCCGCGCCAGACCGGCTGAATCCGCTGATCCAGCGTTGGGCCTTTGTATCCCGATATCTCGACCGCAGGCTGGCGCGTGCGCGCAGGCTTGCAGCCTCGGCCTGGTCGCTCAGCGCTGCATCGCCCATCGATGCCGCGAGTTCTGACATCGCTTGGGCCGCCTCCACCCAGGCCGCGGAAAGCGTCAGCTCGTCGGTGAGGCGATCCTGTTCGTTGCCGCTCATCTTGTCGGCCGGCACGCGCGGCAGGCCGTCGCCATCGTCGAGCGTGGAGAGGCAGTAGCTATACGCCTTGAGCGTGGCGGGCCAATGGCGCGCGAGGAACGCCTGGTCAGCCGTGACGCGATCGTACTCGGCGAGCACGGCGAGGAAGTCGAAGGTGATGTCGACGTGCACGTAGAGATACGGATAGTCCTTCGCCCAATCCAGGAACGCGGCACTTTGCGAGATTTCGTGCCAGATCATGCCGTTGTCGGGATGCTGGTAGCGATAAATGAACTCGAGTTCCTCGGCAGCACGCGCATAGTGACCCTCGTCCAACAGCGCCTGCGTCGCCAATAGGCCATCGCCCGCGAAATACCAGGCGTACTGCGGCCGGCGCGCGCCATGCGAAGGTCCATAGCCGGCGACCAGCGCGCAGCCCAGGCGCGCATTGCACGTCCAGGCCTGCTCCAGCGCGATCTGCGCCCATGCGATCGCACGATTCGCGTCGGTATCGGGCGTCGTGACCTTCATGATCCCGGTGCCGTCGAAGCGTTTCACGTCTTCCGCCGCAGGCGCATCGGACGCGCGCAGCAGGGACACGGTCGTCGCGTGGACGTCTTCGCTGCTTTCGCTTTGCCCCACCAGGACCAGCGTTGCGCAGCGGCCCTGCGCGCATCGGCTCGGCTCGAGCGTGAGAAAGAGGGAGCGGTGGAAGTCGCTGCCGCGCCGGTCGTTGTTCGGCTGGCTGTGTTCGGCGGCCTGCGGTGACGAGATGAGCGCGCTGAACCGGCGGGTGGGTTCGCTCAGGAGAAAACCGTGCGCGCCCTCATCCCATGCCATTTCCTGGCCGCCGATGCCCGCCGGCCACATCAGGTTGAGAGCAGGATGGAAGTTGACTCGAAGTTGCAGATCGCGACCGCCCTGCACGGTGAACCGCACGAGCACACCAGGGTATTTCGCGCGCGTCGTAATGCGTTCCCGCACTCGGAAGTCCGGCCCCGTGTAGAGGCGCGTCACGCCCAGCGGGTCGACCTCGACCGAAGTGAGCACCGTGATGCCCGCAATGGAGGGCGCACCGGGTCGCACGAAGTCCAGCGTATATCCAGACACGAGCTGCAGCGGAAACGTCCAGAATTCCAGGCCATCCTCGGAATAGCCCCCCGCGAACGCGCGCAGGCCGTGGGCAGAGACATACCGGTTCGTCTGCGCCTGCATCGTCGACCACACAGGCAGGACAGCCGGGTTTGAAGCAGGCGCTGCCGAAGCCGCGAAACCGATGAGCAAGAAAATCGCGACGACGTAACGAAGCATCAAAGGCTCCCGGAGTAACGTAGCCCGGCTGAGCGAAGCGCACCCGGGATCTGGAACGTCCAAGCCCCGGGTGCGGCCTCTGGCCTTACCCGGGCTACGGAATGACAAGCCCCGCGACGACGCGCCCGACATCGGCCAGCACGGCATTGCGCTGATCCTGGCTGGCGTCCGCTTCCGCGTAATACGCGCTCACCAACAACGGACCACGACCTGGAGGCCAGAGGATGGCCACGTCGTTGGTCGCGCCGTGCCCGCCGGTGCCGGTCTTGTCGCCGACGCGCCAGCCGGCA
>JACMKK010000210.1 GCA_014380115.1 Luteimonas sp.
GTCGGCATCGCGACGCGCGGCCTGCAGGCGCTCGCGACCCTGGATCGACTGCCAGGTGCGACGCTCGGCGATGTCGGCGCGACCGCGGCGCGGTTCCAGCGCAACGCGCAAGGCTTCCAATGCATGCTCGAAGACGATGGCGTCGCCGTGGTAACTGGCGATGACTTCGTCGGCGCTGTCTTCTGCCAACGCATGCGCTTCCGCATCGGGCTCGGTCTCGCCCTGGTTGGCGTCCCATTGCTCGATCAGCAGCGACAACCAGGCGTGTGCGGCATGTCCGACATCGTCGAACAGATAGGGCTCACTCATCGCCAGGCACAGGTAAGGGCAGCATAGGCGCTGCAACAGCGCGGTCGCGTCCGCGCCCAGTGCGTGCGTGGCGAGCAGGCGATCGAACAGCAGGCCGGTCAGGTCGATGGCGTCTTCCTGCTCGGCGCTGAACTGCGTGCTGGCACGCTCCATGCCGAGCCGCGCCGCGCCCTGGTGCAGACGCTCGCGCAAACGCGCGCCCAACCCGGACGCCGTCGTGCCGGAGTCGTGCATGCCCTCGGCGTCGCCCTGCAGCAACGACAACACGGCGAGGAACTCCTCGTTGCGCAATTCGCGCGTTGGCGATGCTTGCGCTGCATCAGGCTGGCCGGCACTGCGCAATGCGCGCGCATGGCGGCGCAGGGCGTTGCCGCGCTCGGCGTCGAGGGTCTGCACGCGTGCGACGCGGCGCCGGTCGCGCTTGCCTTCGCGCCAGGTCGAATCCCTCGCATCGAGGGCGTTGTCGTGCGACCAGAGTTCACGCCGCGCATCGCTCACGTTCGGCGTCGGTGCGGCGAGGCCGGCGAGCGGCGACGCCATCAGCATCGCGAAATCGCCGGCGCGGGCCATCGCGAAGCCCGCGTCCGACAGCTGCGTGTTGAACCACGCGTACAACTCGCCGAGGCGCTCGCCGGCAAGACGCTCTAGCTGGCGCAGCAGCGCCTGCCGCAGCGGTGCGTTGCATTCGTCGGCCGGGAATGTCTCGAGAAAGCTTTCGACCATGGCGCGCGGGCCGATCGGGTTCGTCGGCCGCACCTGTCCGCCGAGCTCCGCGGCGAACGACCACAGGCGGCTGTCGATGACGTCGAGCACGTCGACGAAGCGACGGTCGAGCGCCTCGATCACCGGCTGGCCGACCAGCTGTGACTGCAGTTCGTCCTCCGACACCAGGGCATAGCGATCGTCGGCCGCACTGGGCGCGGCCGGTCGCGGCCAGCCCTCGAAACGCTGCGCCAATCGCTCCTGCCAGCGGCGCTCGTACATCGTCGCGTGGTTGCGCAGGATGGCGAGGTTAGCCAGGTCGTCGGCGAGTGGCTCGGCGGGTGTCTCGGCGCCTTGGCGCCTGCGCAGTTCGACCTCGACGATCGCTTGGACTTCGCCTGGCAGCGGAAGCAGCCGCCCGAGCGCGCCGCGCTTGAGCGCTTCGAGCAATTGTCCCGGCGATGCCACGGCCGCGCCTGGACCGCGCTGGCCGCTGGGTGGGACCGGTTTGCGCATGCTTCGAGCGTGGCTCCGCGCGGTTCTGTGTGCCGATCGGCTGCACAGTAGCGTAGCGGATCGCACGAGCGCTCACGAAGTGTTGACGGCGATTCGCCTGAACCGGTCAACCTCGCTCTTCGACCTCGGCCCGGCTGCGTTCAGGACGCGATGGCGGTGCCCAGTTCGGCGTCGTCGGCCGGCGCGGCTTCGGTAGCCGCGTTGTCCGCCGGCACCTGGTTCAGGTGCTGCCAGACCTGTTTCATCGCCTCGTCGAACGGCGCGTCGACCGAGCGCACCACCGCACGTCCGGTTGCGACCATCGACGCGAGTTCCTCCGGCGAGGCCACCAGCTTGCGCATGCCGCGGCGATTGACGATCAGGAAGCGCGAGGTCAACGGACTGATCCAGGCGATGCGTGCGGCCGATTCGTGGCCGCCTTCGTCGATCAGGCGCAGGCCCTGGCCGACCCGCAGCCGACGCATGCGTGCGGCGATGGTCGGATCGAACTCGAGCGTGTCGGTGCCGGCAGCCAGGCGCAGGCCGGTTGCGAGGCCGTCGTCGTCGGCGCTGTCGAGGTCGATGTCGCCCGGCTGCGGCGAGTGCACCCGGCGCGGCGTATCCGGCAACGCCAGTGCGGAGATGATCCGCGCCATCGAATCGCGCGCACTGGCGGCATCCAGCCCGCAGGTCGAATAGCACTCGCCCAGCGGTACCTGCAGCGCCAGCAACTGGTCGGCCACAGCCGCACCGCGTGCGCTCGCGGCATCGGCATCCACTTGCACCATCGCATCGCCGACGCCGATCGCGGCCCGGTGCCGCGGCGAATCGATGCCGTCGCGCAGCCACATCTGCACCAGGTAATGCCGCCATTGCTCGTCGAGGAAACGGGCGACCGGCAAGGTCAACGGGCGGTCGGCCATGCGCGAGGCGATCAGTGCATCGGCATCGCGTCGCGCCTGCAGCAGGCGTTCGCGGCCATGGATCGCTTCGGCGGCGCGGCGTTCGGCCAGTTCGGAGCGGCGCCGCTGCTGGTCGAGTTGGTCGCGCAGTTCGGTCGCAGCCAGTTCGAAGATGGCCTGGTCGTCCTGATACTCGCCGACCACTCGGTCGACGGCGTGCTCGGCGCGCTCGAGGGTTTCCCGGTCCTGCGGCGTGTCGCCGGTATTGCCGTCGCAGGCTTCGGTCAGCGCATCGAGCAGTTGCCGTGCCGGATGGCTGCGGCGGTTGAACAGCGAATCGTCGGTCAAGGCGACCTTGAGGTACGGCACCACCAGGCGGCCATACATGGCGCGGGCGCGGGTGAGCAGGTCGTTGGCCTCGAACAGCGACTGGAACAGGATGCCGATCAGGTCGATCGCATCCTCCTCGTCGACGCTGAAGCGCGCATCGGCCGGATCCAGTCCCATCTGTCGCACGCCGCCGAGGATCTCGTCGCGGATCACGCCCGCCAGCGGCCGTTCGCCGGCCAGCGCGCGCGCATAGGGCGCGGGATCGTCGCCCTGCAGCAGCGAGGCAACGTTGAGCAGGTCTTCGGTGCCGAGGAAATGTCCGGAGTCGATGGTGCCGTCGCCATCCCGGGCGATGCTGTCCGCGGACACCCATTGCGATGCGCCATGCGGCGCCGAACGCGCGCGCCAGGTCCGCAACTGCTCGCGGACCACGTCGCGATAGCGCGGCGGGCGGCCTTCTTCCTGCGCCTGGTGCAAGGGATGGGCCTGCGGTTGCACGCCGGGGACGCGATGGCGCGGCGTCACCGCCGTCACTGCCGACATCGCCGCACCCAGCGGATTGTGATGCTCGACCGTGCCGCCGTCGGGAACCCATCCGCCTGCGGTGGCGGCGGAATGCATGGCGAGCGGTGCGTGCGACGGATGGCCCATGGGTGCGCTGCCGACGCCGAACCCGGCGCCATCGAGCGTCGTGTTGAGGCTGGTGTAGACGTCACCGAGCACCTGCGTCAAACGCTTCTCGAACAGCGGGAACACCAGCGCGCGCAGGCCCGGGGTCAGGTCGTCGGCGCGGAACAGGCCGACGAATGCGGCGACCGGCACTTCCGGCCGTACCGGCACGGGCTGGCGACGCTGCAGGCCCAGCGCGACCGCGAGCGATTGCAGACGATCGTCTAGCAGTTCGAGCGGATGCATGAACTGGTGCTCGAGTGCCTCCGTCGCCTGCTGCCCGGCCAGGTGCATCTCGAGTTCTTCCTCGGACATCAGGCTCAGCGATTTGGCGGCCGAGGCGCGCGCCGACTTCGGGTGCAGCCAATGTTCGAACTCTTCCTCGATCGCCTCGCGATAACGCGTGGCCAGCACCTGCGCGCGCTGGCTGACGCCGAGCAGCGCGGCGCGATCGTCCTGGCTGGCGTTGTAGTTGTGGCCGGCGAGCGCGGTCAGCCGCACCTGTTCCTCGATCGTGCCCCAGAACCCGGCCAGGATGCCGGTCAGCTCGGCCGTGGCATCGCGCTTGAGGCTTTCCAACACACGTGCGGGGTCGCGGACGCTGCTGCGTCCACGCAGCGCATGGGGTGGAGACCCGATGTCCTGTGCGTGCGTCATTTCGGGGGAGAATGCGCCTAGGCTGGAATAGCCACGCATACAATTCCTGAACCATCGGACAGCCGTTGTGATCGCAATCGCAAATAAACCATTACACCCCGACGACTTGGCCCTCGAAGCGCTCGATGCGCGGCGCTCGGTCCCCTCCAAGCAGCTCGGCGAGCCCGGCCCCGACGAGGCGGCCTTGCTGCGCATGCTGCACAGCGCGGTGCGCGTGCCCGACCATGGCAAGCGCGTGCCGTTCCGCTTCCTGCGTATCGCCGGCAGCGCGCGCCAGGCACTCGGCGAGCAGCTGGTCGCGATCACCCGCGCGCGCGATCCCGACGCGGCCGAAAGCGCGATCGAGAAGGATAGAAATCGCTTCTCGCATGCACCCCTGGTCATCGCGGTGGTTGCGGTGCTCGGCGAGGACGAAAAGATTCCAGAGAACGAACGGCTGCTCAGCGCCGGCTGCGTGTGCTTCGCGCTGCTGCAGGCGGCGCAGGCGCTCGGCTACGGCGCGCAATGGCTGACCGGCTGGCCCGCCTACGATCGCCAGGTGCTCGACCTGCTCGGCCTCGCCGCCCACGAGCATGTCGCCGGCTTCGTCCATATCGGCACGGCCAAGCTCGAAGCACCCGAGCGCGATCGCCCCGATCCGCGCGCGCTGCTGAGCGACTGGTCCGCCACGTGAGCGATCGCTATCTCGACGCAGCGCCCGCCACCGCGCCTGTGCTCGAGGGTGCGGCGCGCCCGGCGCTGTACCTCGTCGACGCCAGCCTCTACGTGTTCCGCGCCTGGCACTCGATGCCGGACGAATTCCACGATGCCGACGGCTGGCCGACCAATGCCGTGCACGGCTTCGCGCGCTTCCTGCTGGATCTGCTCGAACGCGAGCGCCCGTTGCACATCGCGATCGCCTTCGACGAAGCCCTGGACTCTTGCTTCCGCAACGCGCTGTATCCGGCCTACAAGGCCAATCGTGCGCCGGCGCCGGAGGAACTGCGCCGCCAGTTCGGACAATGCAAGGCGCTGTGCAGCGCGCTCGGCCTGGTGGTGCTCGCGCACAGCGAATACGAGGCCGACGACCTGATCGGCAGCGCGCTGCACCTGGCGCGCGCCGGCGGCCATCGCGGCGTGATCGTGTCGGCCGACAAAGACCTGTCGCAGCTGCTCGACGAACACGACGAGCAATGGGATTTCGCGCGCGGCCAGCGCTGGGGCATGGCCGGCGTGCGCGCGCGCCACGGTGTCGAGGCGCGGCAGATCGCCGATTATCTTGCGCTGGCCGGCGATGCGATCGACAACATTCCCGGCGTCCCCGGCATCGGCGCCAAGACCGCGGCCGTATTGCTGGCGCATTTCGGCAGCCTCGATGCGCTGCTGGCGCGCATCGACGAAGTGTCGTACCTGCGTTTCCGCGGTGCCGCGCAGGCCGCGGTCAAGCTGCGACTGCATCGCGAACAGGCCCTGCTGTGCCGGCAGCTGGCAACCATCGCCCTGGATGCGCCGCTGGCCGGGCACGCACCACCGTTCCTGCGCATCGCCGCCGACGGCGCGGCCATGCTCGCGGTCTGCGAGGCGATGCGCTTCGGCCCGATGACGCGCCGGCGCCTGTATGCCGCGGCCGGCCTCGACTTCGCGGCGTCATCGCTTCCGTCGTAGCATCGGCGCATGACCAAGCACGCGAGCGACGCCGGCGAAATCCTCTACGAAGGCAAGTGGCTGCGGCTGGTCAGGCGCGGCCAGTGGGAATCGTGCGAGCGCACGCACGGCGCGGCCGGGATGGCAGTCATCGTCATCGCCGTGACGCCGGACGACGACGTGCTGTTCGTCGAGCAGTTCCGATATCCACTAGGCGCGAAAACGATCGAGATGCCGGCCGGCCTGGTCGGCGACGACCATGACCACGACACGCTCGAGGACGCCGCGCGGCGCGAGCTGATCGAGGAAACCGGCTGGCATGCCGAGCGCGTCGAAGTGCTGATGACAGGCCCGACGTCGTCGGGCATGAGCAACGAGCGCATCGCCTTCGTCCGTGCGCGCGGCCTCAGCAGGGTCGGCGACGGCGGCGGCGTCGGCAGCGAGGACATCACCGTGCATGCGGTGCCGCGCAAGGACGCTGCCGCGTGGCTGGTGCAGAAATCACTCGAGGGTTACGAACTCGACCTCAAGCTGTGGGCGGGGCTGTGGATGATCGAGCACAACCCCGACGGCAGCCTCGTCGACGAAGGTCCATTGATCCTGTAGGCGGGTGGAGCATTGCCTCAGACGAACGCATCGGTCGCGCGCAGCAGCGCATCGGTGTTCTCGGCCTCGAAGGCCGAATGTCCCGACGCAGGACTGATCCGCAGCTCCGCCTTCGGCCATGCCTTGTGCAGTTCCCATGCGCTCTGGATCGGGCACACCACGTCGTAGCGACCGTGCACGATCACGCCGGGGATGTCCTTGATCCTATGGGCGTCGCGCAGCAGCTGGTCCTCGACCTCGAAGAAACCGCCGTTGACGAAATAGTGGTTCTCGATGCGCGCGAAGGCGAGCGCGAACCTGGCGTCTTCGTGGCCACTGACGAAATCCTGGTCGACATGCAGGAAGCTCGTGGCGCCTTCCCACACGCTCCAGGCGCGTGCCGCGGCCAGGCGCGTGGCTTCGTCGTCGGAAGTGAGACGCCGGTGGAACGCGGACATCAAATCGCGGCGTTCGACTGGCGGGATCGCGGCGAGGTAATGCTCCCAGGCGTCGGGGAACATGCGCGAGGCCCCTTCCTGATAGAACCACTCCAGCTCCCAACGCCGCAGCATGAAGATGCCGCGCAGCACCAGCTCGGTGACGCGCTGCGGATGCGCTTGCGCATACGCGAGCGCCAGCGTCGAACCCCAGGAGCCGCCGAACACCTGCCAGCGGTCGATGCCGAGCTTGACGCGCAATTGTTCCATGTCGGCGACGAGATGCCAGGTGGTGTTGTCGACGAGGTCGGCGTGCGGCGTCGAACGCCCGCTGCCGCGCTGGTCGAACAACACGATCCGGTACTTCCGCGGATCGTGGAAACGCCGCATTTTCGGGCTGCAGCCCGCGCCCGGTCCGCCGTGCACCAGCAGGACCGGCTTGCCGTCGGGATTGCCGCACTGCTCGTAATACAGCGTGTGGCGACCGTCGACCGCGAGCATGCCGCTGTCGAAGGGATCGATTTCGGGATAGAGATCGCGCATGGCGTGGGGTCCGTCGGATCAGGGCTGCAGTTTAGCGACAGCCCGCTGCGAAGACAGCTGTTCTAGGCAAGTCGACCGAGCGTGACGCGGTCGCGCGCTTCCAGGTCCTGTTCACTGGAAACAGCGGTGAAACCGGCTGCCCGCAGCAATTCGCGGACCGCCCCACCCTGCTGCCAACCGTGTTCGAGCAACAACCAGCCGCCGTCGACGAGATGCGTGGGCGCATCGCGGACGATGCAACGGATGGCGTCGAGCCCGTCGCGGCCCGAGGCGAGCGCGGCGGGCGGCTCGAAGCGCAGGTCGCCTTCGCGCAGGTGCGCATCGTCGTCGGCGATGTAGGGTGGATTGCTGGCGATGAGGTCGAAGCGTTCTCCGCGCAACGGCGCGCACCAGTGGCCGCGGCGGAATTCGATGTTGTCGACGCCCAGCTGCCGCGCATTGGCCTGCGCGATGGCGAGCGCGGTCTCGCTCGCATCGGTCGCTACGACCTGCGCGCGTGGCCGTTCGCGGGCGAGCGCCAACGCGATGGCGCCGCTGCCCGTGCCGAGGTCGGCGACGCGTAGCGATATCTCGCTGGGCATGCGCGCGAGCGCCAGTTCGACCAGGCGTTCGGTCTCTGGGCGCGGAATCAGCGTGGCCGGCGAGACCGCGAGGTCGAACGACCAGAATCCGCGCGTGCCGGTCAGGTAGGCCACCGGCTCGCCTGCCGTGCGGCGCGCGACCAGCGCTGCGAACGACGCCAACGCCTGCGCATCGATCGCGTCGTCGCCATGCGCATACAGCCATGCGCGCGGCCTGGACAATGCATGGGCGAGCAACAACGCGGCGTCGGTCGCATCGATGCGTGCCGAAGCATCGCGCAGCACTGCATCGAGGCGCGGGTATGGTTCCGTCTCCATGCGGACATCGTAGCCTTTCACGGCCACGACGCCGCCCTCATCGCGTGGACGCCATCCTCATCCTTCGCCGTGTAACCCAGGCGCAAGCATCTCGACAGGAGCTTCCGATGGATGCCGATCTCGACACCTTGTCCCGCGAGGAACTGATCGCCGAACTGGTCAGGCTGCGCAATGCCGTGCGTGCGCACCGCGACAGCAGCGGCCACGCCTTGTGCTGGCATCACCCGGCACTCTGGAACCTGCTACCCGAGCAAGAACAGGCGGCGCCGATCGTGCCGGAATGGCCCGTGTTCCTGCGCGGATGTCTGCGCTATCGCCAGTCGCTCGACGAGCAACTGCCGGATGCGCCGCGCTCGTCCGAGGAATTTTCCGGCCAGCGTCAGGCCTGACGAAGCGATGCAGCAAAGCCGCTTCAGCGGCTCGCTGCGATGTTCGCGTCAGGCGGCGGACTGCTCCAGCGTCACCGCCACGGCATGCACCACCGCGCCGATCTTCAGCGCGCTCTGCACGCCCTGCGCGCTGACTTCGTGCTTGCGCAGCGTGCGCTCGTGCGAGGCCATGCACATGCCGCAGCCGTTGATCGCCGACACCGCCAGCGAAGCCAGTTCGAACGTGACCTTGTCGAGGCCCGAGTTGGCCATGACGTTCATGCGCAGGCCGGCGCGCAGCTGGCCGTATTCCTCGTTCTCGATCAGGTGCGTGGCGCGGTAGTAGATGTTGTTCATCGCCATGATCGCGGACGCGGCCCTGGCGCCGTTGATTTCCTCCGCCGACAGCTGCTCGGCGGCGAAGGCTTCGATGGCGGTCGCGAACGGCCGGTATCGCGATGCGATCGCCGAAGCCAGCGCGATGGCGCGGATCTGCTTGCCGTCGATGCCCGGCGAACCGGCATCGGACAGCACGCTGTCGAGGTTGAGCTTGAGGTCCTTGGCGTAATCGGGGAGCGAGTTACGGAGTTCGGAAAGCGTCATGTCGTCATCCTGTAATGCCGTCGTCAGCCGTTGCTTGTCCGCTTCCCCCAAAAGGCAAGGCCGGGACGGGTTGTGAAAAAACCGAAGGCGGCCAAGGCCGCCTTCGGGATTCCGCATCGTGGGGGAGGGAGTCAGGACGCGGAATCAAACGGTCTGCTCAAAAACTCAGGCAGCCTTGAGCACTTCGTCGCCCTGCTTCCAGTTGCACGGGCACAGCTCGTCGGTCTGCAGCGCGTCGAGCACGCGCAGCACTTCTTCCGGGCTGCGGCCGACCGACAGGTCGGTCACGTAGACGAAACGGATGATGCCGTCCGGATCGACGATGAAGGTCGCGCGCTGGGCGACGCCTTCGTTCTTGTCGAGGATGCCGAGGGCGCTGGTGAACTCGCGCTTGATGTCGGCCAGCATCGGGAACGGCAGGTTGGCCAGGTCCTTGTGGTGCGTGCGCCAGGCGTGATGCACGAACTCGCTGTCGGTGGAACCGGTCAACAGCTGTGCATCGCGGTCCAGGAAGGCCTGGTTGTGCGAGGCGAAGCCGGCGATCTCGGTCGGGCAGACGAAGGTGAAATCCTTCGGATAGAAGAACAGCACCAGCCACTTGCCCTGGTAGGTCTCGTTGTCGATGTCCGCGAAGGCCTTGTTGAGGTCGGTGGACACGGTGGCCTTGAGCTTGAACTGCGGGAGTTTGTCGCCGACGGTCAGCATGGAACGCTCCTTGAGAGTGGTTGGATGGCGGGAACTGGTGGCAGCATCCGGAACCAGGGATGCTGCGACGCCGCAATTATTGCAGCGCAGCATGAATTGATCAAGCATATTGCTTTTGATGATATCGATAGTAGTAAGCTATCGCCATGAACCTGCGCGACCTCCGCTACTTCGTCGCCCTCGCCGAGCACGGGCACTTCGGCCGCGCCGCCTCGGCCTGCTTCGTGAGCCAGCCGACGCTGTCGACCCAGATCCGCAAGCTCGAGGACGAACTCGGCATCGCCCTGGTCGAACGGGCGCCACGCAAGGTCATGCTGACGCCAGCGGGCCGCGAGATCGCCGAGCGCGCGCGGCGCATCGTCAGCGACGTCGAACAAATGAAGGAAGCCGCGCGCCGCAGCCAGGATCCGGAAGCGGGCACGGTGCGGCTGGGCATGTTCCCGACGCTCGGGCCCTACCTGCTCCCGCACGTGGTGCCGCTGTTGCGGGCGCGCTTCCCCAAGCTCGAACTGTTGCTGGTCGAGGAAAAAAGCGACGTGCTGCTGGCGCGCCTGCGCGAAGGCAAGCTCGATGCGGGGCTGCTCGCACTGCCGGTGCACGACGACCAGCTGCATGTCGAATTCCTGTTCGAGGAATCCTTTCTGCTGGCCGTGTCGGAGCATCATCCGCTGGCCAAGAGAGCGTCGCTGTCGTTGCAGGAATTGGGCCAGCAACGGCTGCTGTTGCTCGAGGACGGACACTGCCTGCGCGACCAGGCGCTCGATGTCTGCCAGCTCGCTGGCGCCCACGAGATGACCGGCTTCCAGGCCACGAGCCTGGAAACGCTGCGGCAGATGGTCGCCGCCAACGTCGGCGTGACGCTGCTGCCGACGCTTGCGACCAAGCCGCCGGTCGCGCGCTCGGAGGCGATCCACCTGCTCGGCTTCAGCGATTCGCATCCGAGCCGCCGCATCGCGATGGTGTGGCGACGCAGCTCGGCGATGGGGACATTCCTACAGAGTCTTGCCGAAGTGTTCCGGCAGTTGCCGCAACACCTGTTCAAGGCGACGCCGGATCGGCCATCGGCCGCGCCAGAGGCACCCGCACCTTGAGCCTGCGCGCCTGGCTCGTACTGGGCCTGCTCGCCGGCGTCGGCTGGTGGTATTCGCCACTCTCGCCGCGCGTACCCGGTCCGGCCGCGATCGCCGCGGGCGCCACCACCGTCTGCAC
>JACMKK010000211.1 GCA_014380115.1 Luteimonas sp.
CTTGATCGCGGCGCCCAGGATCGATTCCGACGCGCCGTCGGAATACACGTCAGCGGTATCGAACAGGTTGACGCCGGCATCGAGGCAGATGTCGACCAGGCGCCGCGCCTCGTCGATATCGGTATTGCCCCAGGCACTGAACAGCGGGCCCTTGCCGCCGAAGGTGCCGGCGCCGAACCCCAGTGCGGGAACCTTGAAGCCGGAAGCGCCAAGAAAACGGTAGTCCATGAGCTTTGTTCCTTCGTAATGCAGTATGGATGTGCGATCAGGCGCACTCGGTCGCGCCGGCAGATAGTTCAATGTCGCGTCGCCGCGACGACTCCAGGCGCAGGCTCCACAACGCGACGGCAAGACCCGACACGGTCACCAGCGCCGCGATCCAGGTCACCGCGCCGAGGCCCGGACCATGGACGATGACGACGCCGCCGAGCCAGGCACCGAGCGCGTTGCCGAGATTGAAGGCGCCGATGTTGAGGCTCGAAGCCAGACTCTGCCCGCCTTCGGCCTTCTGCAAGACCCATAGCTGCAGCGGCGGCACCGTGGCGAACCCGGCGACACCGAACAGCCCGACGAAGATCACGGCGGCAAGCTTGCTGTGCAGTGCGAATGTCATCAGCCCCAACACCAGCACCAATGCGATCAGCGTGGCGATCAAGGCCGGCATCAGCCGGTGGTCGGCGAGGCGCCCGCCGAGCAGGTTGCCGACGATCATGCCGACGCCGAACACCAGCAGGATCGGCGAAACCGCACTGTCGGGGAAGCCGGTGACCTGGGTCAGGATCGGCTGGATATACGTGAACACCGTGAACACGCCGGCGAAGCCCAGCACCGTCATCAGCAGACCGAGCAGCACCTGCGGACGCGCGATGGCTTTCAACTCCTCGCGGAAGGCGATCGGCGCCGCGTCGTGCTTGTCGGCAGGAACAAGCGTGGCGATGACGACGGTGGCGACCACGCCGATCGCGGTCACCGCCCAGAACGTCGCGCGCCAGCCGAAGTGCAGGCCGAGCCACGCGCCCGCCGGCACGCCGAGCAATGTCGCCACCGTCAGGCCGGTAAACATGATCGAAATAGCGGAAGCCTTGCGATCGGGTGCGACCAGTCCGGTCGCCACTACCGCACCGACGCCGAAGAAGGTGCCATGGGCGAGTGAGGTGACTACACGCGCGATCATCAGTGCCGTGTAGTTCGGTGCCAACGCGCAGGCGAGGTTGCCGATCGTAAAGACCACCATCAACGCGACCAGCACCGCCTTGCGCGGCATGCGGCCAGTGGCGGCCGTCAGCAATGGCGCGCCGACGAACACGCCCAGCGCATAGCCCGAGATCAGAAGACCGGCGGCGGCGATGCTGACGTGCAGGTCGGCGGCGACCTGCAGCAGCAGCCCCATGATCACGAACTCAGTCGTGCCGATGCCGAATGCGCCGGCGGTCAGCGCATACAGACCCAGCGGCGTCCGGGACTTCGAGGGAACAAGGCTGGCAAGCATGGCGGGCTCCGGTGAACGAAGCAGCAGCCTAGGTCGTTGCATATTGAGCAGAAACCCGCAAAATCGCTAATCAGTCTCAATGGTTTGTTGATAATGAGCGACCGCATCAGCGATTTGAGTCTGTTCCTTCGCGTCCTCGACCTGGGCTCGATCAGCGCGGCAGCGCGCAGCCTCGATCTCTCGGTCGCCGTGGCCAGCCAGCGACTGAAGCGGCTGGAGCGCGAACTCGGCGTACGCCTGCTGCACCGGACCACGCGCCAGCTGCACGCGACGGCCGAAGGCGCGACGCTGGCGGAGCAGGGCCGCGCGCTCGTCGAAGACCTGGAAGCGCTGACCACGGGCCTGCGTCAGGCCGCCACAGAGGTGTCCGGCACGCTACGCGTCACCACGTCGGCCTCGTTCGGACGCCAGTACATCTCGCCCTTACTGCCGGAATTCCTGGCCCAGCACCCACGAATCAAGCTAAGCATCAATCTCAACGACCAGATGCTGGACCTGGTCAGTTCCGGCTTCGACCTCGCCATTCGCATCGGTGCGCTCGACGATTCCAGCCTGGTCGCGCGCAAGCTCGCGCCCAATCGCCGCGCGCTGTTCGCCTCGCCCGACTATCTGCGCCGACACGGCACGCCGCGGACACCGGACGACCTGCGCAACCACGAGTGCCTGTTGCTGGTGGGCAGCCAGGGTCGTCAGGACCTGTGGCGGATGCGCGATCGCGACGGCAGCGAACTCGCGGTGCGCGTGCAGGGACGCTTCGAAAGCAACCTGGGCGAAGTGCTGCGCGACGCCACGCTCGCCGGCCTCGGTATTACTCAGCATTCGACCTGGCATGTCTGCGAGGACGTCCGCACCGGCCACCTGCAGGTGGTGTTGCCGGACTATCCGATCGATGACACCGGTATCCACGCCGTCATGCCGCAGCGGCGGCTGGTGCCGCCGCGGGTGCGCGCGTTCGTCGATTTCCTGGCCGAACGCTTCGGCGACAACCCGCCGTGGGAGCGCGCTCTGGCAAAATAGCGGGCTTCCTCCGCCGCACTCCCGGAATTCCATGAGCCACTTCGACGTCCGTTCCGCCGCCCGCCCCGATCCCGACCAGCCGATGGTCGATATCGCTGACTACGTCATCGACACCCGTATCGACTCGCAGGAGGCCTTCGACACCGCGCGCTACATGCTGATCGACTCGCTGGCCTGCGCGATGCTGGCGATGAAGTTCCCCGACTGCGTCAAGCACCTCGGCCCGCTGGTACCGGGCGGCGAACTGCCCGGCGGCGCGCGCGTTCCCGGCACCTCGCTCGAGCTCGATCCGGTCCAGGCCGCATTCAACATCGGCACGCTGGTGCGCTGGCTCGACTTCAACGACACCTGGCTTGCCGCCGAGTGGGGCCATCCGTCCGACAACCTTGGCACCATCCTCGCCGTCGCCGACTATCTTTCGCGCAAGGCGGAGAAGGAAGGCGGAAAAGGCCTGACCGTGCGCGACGTGCTGGGCTGGGCGATCAAGGCGCACGAAATCCAGGGCGTGTACGCGCTGCAGAACTCGTTCAACCGCGTCGGCCTCGACCACGTGATCCTGGTGCGCCTGGCCTCGACCGCGGTCGCCACCGCGATGCTCGGCGGCGGCAAGGACGAAGTGGTCAATGCCGTCTCGCATTCATGGATCGACAACGGCGTACTGCGCACGTATCGCCATGCGCCGAACACCGGCCCGCGCAAGAGCTGGGCCGCCGGCGACGCCTGCCGTCGTGCGGTGATCCACGCGCTCAACGCCGCCCACAAGAAGGTCGTCGGCTATCCGAGCGCGCTCAGCGCCAAGACCTGGGGCTTCTACGACATCGCCTTCAAGGGCAAGCCATTCCAGTTCGAGCGGCCGTTCGGCAGCTACGTGATGGAGAACGTGCTGTTCAAGATCAGCTATCCGGCCGAATTCCACGCGCAGACCGCGGTCGAGTGCGCGATGCAGCTGCATGGCCAGGTCAAGGACCGGATCGACGACATCGAGAGGATCGTGATCGAGACGCAGGAAGCCGGCGTCCGCATCATCGACAAGACCGGTCCGCTGGCCAACTATGCCGACCGCGACCACTGCATCCAGTACATGGTCGCCGTGCCGTTGATCTTCGGCCGGCTCACGGCTGCCGACTACAGCGACGACATCGCTTCCGATCCGCGCATCGATGCCCTGCGCGACAGGATGCAGGTCTCCGAGAATCCCCAATTCACGAAGGATTACTTCGATGCGGACAAGCGCTACATCGGGAACTCGGTGCAGGTGTTCTACAAGGACGGCAGCAGCAGCAACAAGGTCTCCATCGACTATCCGATCGGCCATCGCAAGCGGCGCGCAGAGGGCATCCCGGTGCTGATGGCCAAGGCAAAAGCCGCATTCAGCGAGCATCTCGGTTCCGAGCGCGCCAACCGCATCATGGCTGCAGTCGAGCGTCCCGACACGTTCGACGCGATGCCAGTGACCGAGTGGATGGGCCTGTTGGTGTCCTGAACGAGTGACCGACGGTGCCCTAAAAGCGGGGAACTCCTGATAATGTTATGCCGCTGTTAACATTACCTTCACAACATGAAATCTAGGCTACCCGGGATGGCGTGCATACGGCGACCGTCCGCTCGTTAAAAAGTTGCACTCGTTTAAGTAAATTACTGATCAAGGAGCTGAACAAATGAATAAGAAACTCCTCTGTGCCGCCCTGCTGGGTGGACTGGGTGTTGCGCAGGTCGCTAGCGCGCAGGAGTTCGACGATCGCTGGTATCTCACCGGCTCGGTCGGCTTCAATATCCAAGACAACGACCGCGACACCCGCAACGCGCCGTTCGGCGCGATCGGCGTCGGCAAGTTCTTGAACCCGAACTGGTCGCTCGATGGCGAGCTGAACTACCAGAACCCGAACCGCGATGCCAACCAGGATCTCAACTGGAGCCAGTACGGCATCTCGTTCGACCTGCGTCGTCACTTCATCACCGAAGGCCGCAACTGGAATCCGTACCTGGTGATGGGTCTTGGTTACCAGCGCGAAGAGATCGAGTCCGACAACTTCCCGAACCCGGCGTCGCCGTTCGAGGAAGAAGAGGGCGCGATCGCCGGCAAGTTCGGCGTCGGCCTGCAGGGCGACCTCGGCCGCGTCGGTATCCGTACCGAGCTGGCCTACCGTGCCGTCGCGATCGACGACACCTTCGCGCAGCTGCAGAACGACGATCCGCCGCCGGAGCGCAATGACGGCGAAGACTGGTTCGGCGACGTGCTGGCCTCGGTGGGCATCATCATCCCGCTGGGTCCGGAGCCGACCGCACCGGTCGCCCCGGCGCCGGTGGCTCCGAGCTGCGCCGATAGCGACAGCGACGGCGACGGTGTCAACGATTGCGACGACAAGTGCCCCGGTTCGCAGGCTGGCCAGACCATCGGTCCGGACGGCTGCCCGGTGCCGGTGTCGATCGACCTGAAGGGCGTGAACTTCGACTTCGACAAGTCGACGCTGCGTCCGGACGCGGTCGCGATCCTCAACGAGGCGATCGAGATCCTGAAGCGTTATCCGGAACTGAAGGTCGAAGTGGCAGGCCACACCGACTCGAAGGGTACCGATGCGTACAACCAGGCTCTGTCGGAGCGTCGCGCTCGCGCGGTGTACGACTACCTGACCAGCAACGGCATCGATGCCGCGCGTCTGGTGGGCCCGGTGGGTTACGGCGAGAGCCGCCCGATCGCGCCGAACACCAACGAGGATGGTTCGGACAATCCGGAAGGCCGTGCGCGCAATCGCCGCACCGAGCTGAACGTCCAGAACTAAGCGTCAGCGTTGTAAGCAACACCCGAAGCCCGGCCTTGTGCCGGGCTTCGTTTTTGGCGCCAAGGCTTAGTTACCAAGCTTTTGTTAAATCTCGTTTAACTTTCACCTGAACGGTGTATGATCCCGCCCGCAAGCAGCTGGCTAGGGGGCTGACGGCTGGCCGTGGGGCGGGCTTCTAGAACGCCACCTCGAACTTTTCCGACATTTCGACCTGACCTTTTAGGAGTTTGCAATGAAGATCCGCTTGTTGAGCACCGCCTTGCTGGCAGGCCTCGCCCTGGCGCAGGTAGCGTCCGCGCAGGATTTCGACGATCGCTGGTACCTCACCGGCACCGTCGGCATGAACATCCAGGACAACGACCGTGGCACCCGCAATGCGCCGTTCGCCGGGGTTGGCCTCGGCAAGTTCATCAGCCCCAACTGGTCGCTGGATGGCGAGCTGAACTACCAGAACCCGAACAACGACGACAACCAGAATCTCAACTGGAGCCAGTACGGCGTGTCGTTGGACCTGCGCCGCCACTTCCTCACCGAAGGCCGCAATTGGAACCCCTATGCCCTCATGGGCCTGGGCTACCAGCGTTCGGAAGAAGAGTTCGATGCGTTCCCGAATCCGAACTCGCCCGGCGAGCGTGAAGACGGCAATCTGGCCGCCAAGGTCGGCATCGGCCTGCAAGGTGATCTCGGCCGCGTCGGCCTGCGCACCGAGTTGGCCTATCGCGCCGATTTCGACGACAGCAGCGTTTCCGCTCCGAGCGAAGACTGGTTCGGCGACGTGCTGGCCTCGGTGGGCATCATCATCCCGCTGGGTCCGGAGCCGACCGCACCGGTCGCCCCGGCGCCGGTGGCTCCGAGCTGCGCCGATAGCGACAGCGACGGTGACGGTGTCAACGATTGCGACGACAAGTGCCCCGGTTCGCAGGCTGGCCAGACCATCGGTCCGGACGGCTGCCCGGTGCCGGTGTCGATCGACCTGAAGGGCGTGAACTTCGACTTCGACAAGTCGACCCTGCGTCCGGATGCGGTCGCGATCCTCAACGAGGCGATCGAGATCCTGAAGCGTTACCCGGAACTGCGGGTCGAAGTGGCAGGCCACACCGACTCGAAGGGTACCGACGCGTACAACCAGGCTCTGTCCGAGCGTCGCGCCCGCGCCGTGTACGACTACCTGACCAGCAACGGCATCGATGCCGGTCGTCTGGTGGGCCCGGTGGGTTATGGCGAGAGCCGCCCGATCGCGCCGAACACCAACGACGATGGTTCGGACAATCCGGAAGGCCGTGCGCGCAACCGCCGCACCGAGCTGAACGTCCAGAACTGAGTTCGAGTTCCAAGGTGCCACCCGAAGCCCGGCCTCGTGCCGGGCTTCGCTTTTTTGCGCGACGCGCAGCCGTGCGACGGCGTGGTCGCGCGATGCGTTGCGTTGGCTGAACAACGCGGGTTGTGGCATCGCGCAGCCGCACCTACACTCGCAAGTAACCATGGAGAGGGCAGGGACATGCGAGTTTTGTTGATCACGTTGGCGGGTTTGCTAGCTTCCCCGGGCGTCGCACATGCGATCGATTGTTCCGCCGTGCCGCAGGCGTTGCCGGTTCGCCCGACGGTGCTGGCACCGATCGCATCGGAGTTCGTGCCGCCCACCAGCGCGCTGGGCACGCAGAGCGGCGTGCTGTCGCAGGCGTACGACGAAGCGCAATCCGTCGACCAGGTACTGCTGCGTTTGCGGATCGAAGGTTGCCGGGACGTGGCCAAGGCCATGCCGGCGCCAAGCGCGATCGACCCGAACGACCCGGCCGCCTA
>JACMKK010000212.1 GCA_014380115.1 Luteimonas sp.
CGACGAAGACAACCGCATCGACAATCGTGAGCTGTACGCGATCGGCGATATGCGCCTGGCGGACCACTGGACCTTGTTGGGCGCGGTCCGCCATGCGCGGTTGTCGTTCGCATCCGACGACCACTATCTTGCCGAGGGCAACGGCGACGACAGCGGCGAGCTCGATTTCAGTGAGACCGCGGCATCGCTCGGCGTCGCCCGCGCACTGGCGCAGGGCGAGGTGTTCGCCAGCCTCGGGCACGGTTTCGAGACGCCGACGGTGACCGAACTGGCCTATCGTCCCGACGGCAGCGCGGGATTCAACACCGCGCTGTCGCCAGCGCATTTCGTCACGGCCGAGGTAGGCGCGCGCTGGCGCTTCGCCGGCGGCGCGGCGAGCATCGCGCTGTACCGCGTCGACGGCGAGGACGAAATCGTGCCCGCGGAGAGCCGCGGCGGACGTGCGTCCTTCGCCAATGCCGGACGCACGCGTCGCGACGGTATCGAGGTGAGCCTGTCCGGAGCGCTTGCGGGCCAGTGGTCGTATGCGCTCGCGGCGAACTGGATCGATGCGCGCTTCGACGAGGACTTCCGCTATCGCGTGACCATCGCGGGCACGAGCGTCGAGCGCAGCGTGCAGGCCGGCAACCGCATCCCCGGCATTCCGCGCGCGGACGGCTTCGCCGAGCTGGCCTGGCGCGATCGCGCAGATCGCATCACGACCGCGCTCGAGTTGCGCGCCAGCGACCGCATCGCCGTCGACGACCTCAACAGCGATGCCACCACCGGCAACGCGCTTGCCGCGCTGCGCTTCGAATGGCGGCTGCGGCAACAACGCGGCTGGCATGGCTTCGCGCGCATCGACAACCTGTTCGATCGCGACTATGTCGGCTCGGTGATCGTCAACGAAGGCAATGGCCGCTTCTTCGAGCCGGGCGCTGGCAGGACGTTTACCGTCGGACTGGGTTGGAATGCGCGGGTCGAGTGAGGACGGCGCTCAGGCCAGCCATCGTCGCAGTCGCGCGTAGACCTCGGCGCTGCCCAGCAATGCGAGGTGGTTGGTGCCGTACGCGAGCATGCGACGCGCGGCCGGGATACGCAGCGTGAAGCGGCGATCGGCATGCTGCCCGAACGCGCTGGCGATGCGTACGAGTCCGTCGCCGCGCAGGCTGTCCACATCCGCGCCGGGTCGTGCCGCTTGCGTGGTCGCAGCGACGGCATAGGCTTGCACATGCGCGGGTAGCGGAGAAGGAATACGGGGGTCGTGACGTCCGTCGCCGTCGCCGTGGCGTCCACCATCATCGGGCTCGCTTTCGGCCTTGCCGCCTTTGTGGGACTCGCCTTTGCGAGCCCCGTCCTCGTCGCGGATGTTGCCATGTCGCAAATCGCGGATGCCGGCGCTGCGGATCCTGCCGAGCCGCGCGAAAGGTGCTGTGTACGGACTCAGCCCCATCAGCAGGTCGACCCAGCTGCCGGCACGTTCCAGCGGCGCACCATGGTGCGGTGTACCGAGGAACACCAGCTTGCCCAGTCGCGACAGCCAGGTGTCGCCGTCCTGTTGCGCGACGACGCAGGCGCCGCGCGCGACCAGGCCACCCATGCTGTGGCCGACGATGACGAGGTCCTGCACGGGCACGGGCCAGGCCTCGACCAGTTGCTGCAACAGGCCCGAGAAGGCGCGGGCGTTGCCGGAGACAGGCAATCCGGTGTTGTAGTGCAGATGAACCGGTGTGTAGCCGAGATCATCTGCCAATGCAGTGCCGTGATCGTGTCCGCTGTAATTCCACTGCAGGTCGTTCATGCACAGGCCGTGCGCGAAGACTAGCACGCGCGGCGAGGCTTGCGGGAATATGCGCACCAGCGACTCTCGATTCAGGTCCAGCGCCTCGCCCGCATGCCGCAGCCGCATGGTGATCGCGAGCGGGTTGCCGGTCGCGGCGAGGTGATCGCCGAGCACGCCGTTGAGTGCGGCCAGCACGGCCTCGCGTTGCGGGATCGGCACGGCACGATCAAGCAGCGGCGCGAACCCGGCGAGCGCGAGATCGATGCCACTACCGACCAGACGCGCGACGCCGCGCACGCTGCGGTAGACCGTACCTGGAATGCCGCGTGTGCTCGTCGTCGTCGAGGTACC
>JACMKK010000213.1 GCA_014380115.1 Luteimonas sp.
GCTGGGCCGTGTTCGGCCGCGAGCGCGGCATCGAGGTGCGTACGGCGCCGGTCGCCGCGATCAGCAGCGGCGGCTCCGCAGGGTCGGTGCTGGACGCGACCGGCTATGTCGTGGCGCGGCGCATGGCCACGGTGTCGGCCAAGATCACCGGCAAGGTGCGCGAGGTGTTGATCGAGGAAGGCCAGCGCGTCGAGGCGAACCAGATCATGGCCACGCTCGATCCGATCGATGCCGATGCGCAGCGCGAGCTCTCGCAGGCGCAGGTCGGCGCGGCGCGCAGCCAGGTCGCTGGCGCGCAGGCGCGGCTGGTCGAGGCCGAAGCGAATGCGAAGCGACTGTCGTCGCTGGTGCGCCAGCAACTGGTCTCCAGGGCGCAATACGACCAGGCCGTCGCCGAACGCGATTCGTTGCGCGCCGAACTGCTCACCGCGCAGCGCAACGCCAACGTCGCCTCCGGCTCGCTGCGCATCGCCGACCTCGGCGTCGACAACACCGTGGTGCGTGCGCCGTTCGCCGGCGTGGTCACCGCCAAAGCCGCGCAGCCGGGCGAGATCGTCTCGCCGCTGTCGGCGGGCGGCGGCTTCACGCGCACCGGCATCGGCACCATCGTCGACATGGATTCGCTGGAGATCGAAGTCGATGTCGGCGAAGCCTTCATCGGTCGCGTGCAACCGAAGATGCCGGTCGAGGCGGTGCTCAACGCTTACCCCGACTGGAAGATCCCGGCCGAAGTCATCGCCATCATTCCGGCCGCCGATCGCGGCAAGGCGACCGTGAAAGTGCGCATCGCGCTCAAGCAGAAGGATCCGCGGATCGTCCCCGACATGGGCGTCAATGTCAGCTTCCTCGAAACCGCGCCACCGCCCAGCGCCGCGCAGCAGAAGCCGCAGGGCGTGCGTGCGCCGGCGAAGGCGATCGTCGAGCGCGATGGCGACGACACGGTCTTCGTGGTCGGTGATGGCGATGCTGCCACCGCCGAACAGCGCAGCGTCAAGCTCGGGCGGGTGATGGGCGAGGACCGCCAGGTCCTATCCGGGCTGGCGGCAGGCGAGAGCGTCGTGCTGGAGCCGCCGGCGACGCTGCAAGACGGTGACAAAGTGCGCGTCGCCGCGAACAACGAACAAGCGCAATAGCATCCGCCAAGCGCCGTAGTCCGCTATTCCCCATCCCGGCCGGTTGGCCGAGGACCTGCAAGCCAAGCGATAAGGAGTCTCCGATGTCCCTGGTTTCGATCCGCAACCTCACCAAGACCTACCAGCGCGGCCCCGAGAAAGTCGAAGTGCTGCACGGCGTCGATCTGGATATCGACAAGGGCGACTTCGTCGCACTGATGGGCCCGTCCGGCTCCGGCAAGACCACCCTGCTCAACCTGATCGGCGGCCTCGATTCGCCGAGCTCGGGGGAGATCGAGGTCGACGGCGAGCGCATCGACCGCATGGGCTCGGGCCAGCTGTCGCAGTGGCGCAGCGACCATGTCGGCTTCGTGTTCCAGTTCTACAACCTGATGCCGATGCTGACCGCGCAGCGCAACGTCGAGCTGCCGTTGTTGCTGACCAAGCTCAACGGCGCGCAGCGCAAGCGCAACGCCGAGGTGGCGCTGACACTGGTCGGGCTGGCCGATCGCAAGTCGCACAAGCCGAATGAGCTCTCCGGCGGCCAGCAGCAACGCGTGGCGATCGCACGTGCGATCGTCTCCGATCCGACGCTGCTGATCTGCGACGAGCCCACCGGCGATCTCGATCGCCACTCCGCCGAGGAGATCCTGAAGCTGCTGCAACTGCTCAACCGCGAACACGGCAAGACCATCGTCATGGTCACCCACGATCCGAAGGCGGCCGAATACGCATCGCATACGCTGCATCTCGACAAGGGCACCCTGGTCGAACAGCAATCCCACGCAGCCTGACCCGGGAGCGATCGCCATGAAATACCTTCACCTGATCTGGGCCGAACTGTTCCGGCGCAAGACCCGCACCTTCCTGACGCTGGTGTCGGTGCTGGCCGCGTTCCTGTTGTTCGGCCTGCTCGACGGCGTGCGCGAAAGCTTCAACCAGGCCGGCCAGAGCGCCAACGGCGCGCAACGCCTGCAGACCGGTTCGCGCCTGTCGTTCATCCAGGCCCTGCCGCTGGCGCTCAACAGCCGTATCGCGCAGACCGACGGCGTCAAGTCCGTGACTTACGCGAACTGGTTCGGCGGCGCCTACCAGGATCCGCACAACCAGATCTTCAGTTTCGCGGTCGCACCGAACTACCTCGACCTGTATCCGGAAATCGAAGTGTCGGCCGCCGAACGCAAGACCTTCGCCGATACCCGCACCGGCATCCTGGTCGGCGAGGCGCTCATGAAGCGCTTCGGCTGGAAGGTCGGGCAGAAGGTGCCGTTGCAGTCGACGATCTTCCCCAACAGCGACGGCAGCAAGAACTGGGCCTTCGACATCGTCGGCGTCATGCGCGCCAAGGACAAGAAGAGCGGCGGCTGGTACGACCAGATGCTGCTGCTGCACTGGAAGTACTTCGACGAATCCACGCCCTACAACCAGGGCCAGGCCGGCTGGTACGTGAGCCAGGTCGCCGACGTCAACCAGGCCGACCGCGTGGCCAAGGCGATCGATGCGCTATCGGCCAATTCCGACCACGAAACCAAGACCATGACCGAACAGGCCGCCGCGGCTTCGTGGATGAAACAGATGGCCGACATCGGCCTGATCGTCGGCTCGATCATGGGCGCGGTGTTCTTCACCCTGCTGCTGCTGACCGGCAACACCATGGCGCAGGCGGTGCGCGAGCGCGTGCCGGAACTGGCCGTGCTCAAGACGATCGGTTTCTCCAGCGTCAGCGTGCTGGCCATGGTGCTCGCCGAATCGGTGTTGCTGGTGGTGATCGGCGGCGTGCTCGGCGTGGCTTTGTCGGCGGTGCTCGGGCCGATCGTCAATGCCGTCAGCAATGGCGCGATCAGCATCCCGCCGCTCGGACTGAACAGCTGGCTGCTGGCACTCGGGCTGATGCTCGGCATCGGCTTGCTGGTCGGCGTGCTGCCGGCGCTGCGGGCGATGCGCCTGAACATCGTCGATGCGCTCGCGGGTCGCTAGGAAAAGTTCCGATCAAGTCAGCATTGTCATTCCGAACGCAGTGAGGAATCTGCTTTCGGGTTTCAGTCAGCGGACAGCAGATCCCTCGCTGTGCTCGGGATGACAACGGTATTGCGCTCGGCATGACAACCTCATCTGGATGCTCCACGGAGACACTGCAATGAACAAGTTCATGGGTTTCCTGCGCGGCCTGGGACTGGCGCTGATCGTCGTGCTCGCACTGGCCGCCTGGCTGATGCTGCCGTGGCCGGCGCTGCTGGCGCTGGCCGCAGCGTTCGTGCTGTGGCTGCTGCTGAGCCGGCGCGGCCGCCAGGCGGGCTCGGTGACCCAGGTCGGCCTGAGTACGCTGCAACAGCGCATCGGCTCGTCGTCGGTGGTGGTGGTCGGCATCGCCGGCGTGGTCGCCGTGCTCGTGGCGATGCTGGCGATGGCCGAAGGGTATCGCGAGACGCTGCGCAAGACCGGCAGCGACGACAGCGCGATCGTCATGCGCGGCGCGTCGGCGGCGGAGGTGATGTCGACGCTCGACCACGCCAGCATCACGGTCATCAGCCAGGCGCCCGGTATCGCGCGCGACGCGCAGGGAAGGCCGCTGGCCTCGCCCGAACTGGTCGTCGCGGCCAACCTGCCGATCAAGAACGGCGCGCCGGATGAAGATGGCAGCGTGCAGCTGCGCGGCGTCGACGACGCGGCCTGGGCCGTGCGTCCCGATATGAAAATCGTGGCCGGCCGCAAATTCGAGAGCGGCAAGCGCGAACTGGTCGCAGGCACGGGTGCGCAACGCCAGTTCGTGGGGCTGGAACCCGGGAAACAGATCCGGTTGGGCAACCAGCTCTGGTCGGTAGTCGGCATCTTCCACTCCGGCGACGCGATGGACTCGGAGCTGTGGGGCGATGCGCAGATCGTCGCCACCACTTATGGCCGCGGCAGTTCGCGTGCCTCGGTCACCGCGAAGCTGTCCGACGCCAAGGCGTTCAAGGGCTTCAAGGCCGCGCTGGCGGGCGACCCGCGCCTGGACGTCGATGCCAGCACGACGCTCGATTATTTCAGCAAGCAATCCGAGGTCATGACCAAGGTGATCCGTGTCGTCGGCATCGTGGTCGGCGCGATCATGGGGATCGGGGCGGTGTTCGGCGCGCTCAATACGATGTTCGCGACCGTCGCCGCGCGCGTGCGCGAGATCGCCACGCTGCGCGCGATCGGTTTTCGCGGCGTGCCGGTGGTGGTGGCGGTGATGCTGGAGACGATGCTGCTGGCGCTGCTCGGCGGCGTGCTCGGCGGCCTGCTCGCCTGGCTGATCTTCAACGGCTATACCGCCTCGACGATCGCCGGTGGCGTCGGCCAGCTGACGTTCCAGTTCAGGGTCTCGCCCGAGGTGCTGTGGACCGGACTCAAGTGGGCGCTCGCGATCGGCTTCATCGGCGGCCTGTTCCCGGCGCTGCGCGCGGCGCGCCTGCCGGTGGCCGAAGCGCTGCGCGCGGGCTGAGCGGGAGATCGAGCATGGAAGCCGGGACGATGGACAAGACATCGCGCGATCCGCGACAGCTGTCGAACAGGGAGCTCGACACGCTGTATTCGGAGTTGCAGCAGCGCGCGTTCGAGCATTTCGATCTCGGCGCGCTGAAGGCGGAGTCGGGCAAGCTGCCGCCCGAAGCGGCGATGGCGCAGGCGCAGGCGCTGGCCGATCCACTGATCGCGCGCGCAAGCGAGGTCAATGCCGAACGCGTGCGGCGCTTGCGGCGCGCGGCGCGGTCTTATCGGATTGCGGCGTCGGTGATCGCAGTTCTCGGCGCGCTGCTGATCGCCTGGATGCTCGCCAGCCGATAATGCTTCGCCCCCTTTGCAAAAGGGGGCAGCGCGGCGCGCCAGCGCCAAGCGGGGGATTTGCTCTTGATCTTCGATCAGGGCGCGCCGGCACCCCGCCACAAGCAAATCCCCCGTTCCGCGCTGGCGCGCTACACCGCCCCCTTGTGCAAAAGGGGGCACACGGCAAGCGCTGATGTTCGCTGGTCGCCTATTCCGCGCAACGCTCGAAGCGCTCTGCTATTTCGCCGTAGCGCCGCGCGCCCGCCGCAAGCCATCCACCGCGAAGATCGCCAGCGCGATCCAGATCAGCACGAAACCGATCGCGCGATCGCGATCGAACGCCTCGCCGAACACGAACACGCCGCACAGCAGCTGCAGCGTCGGCGCGATGTACTGCATCAACCCGACCACCGACAGTGGCACGCGCCGCACCGCAAAGGCGAAGCCGAGCAGCGGCAACGCGGTCAGCGCGCCGCCGACCACGAGCAAGACGTCGAGCTGCCAGCTCCAGCCGTCGACGAACCCGCCCTGGCCGCTCGACTCGAACCACAGCAACGCCGCCAGCGCCGGCAGGAACAGGTACAGGCTCTCGACGCCGAGACCGGGCAGCGATTCCACTTCCGCCAGCTTGCGGATCAGCCCGTACAGCGCGAACGATCCGGCCAGCGCCAGCGCGATCCAGGGAAAGCTGCCGTAGTTGAAGGTCAGCCACAACACACCCGCCGACGCGATCGCCACCGACAGCCAGTGCGCCCTGGTCAGGCGTTCGCGCAGGAACAGCGTGCCGATGACCACGTTGAGCAGCGGATTGATGAAATAGCCCAGGCTCGTCTCGACCACGTGGCCGGCGTTCACGGCCCAGATGTACAGGCTCCAGTTGAAGCCGATCAGCACCGCGCTGAGCGCCAGCATCCAGGCCACGCGCGGTCGCGCCAGCGCGTCGCGCAACCAGCGGCGGCCCTGCGTCCACGCCAGCCAGCCGACCACGAGCAGGGCGCTCCAGACGATGCGATGCACCACGATCTGCAGCGAAGGCACCGCCTTGAGCAGGTGCCAGTACAGCGGCATCAGGCCCCACAGCACGAACGAGGCCGCGGCCACCCACAGGCCGGTGCCGTGTTCGCTGCCGGCGTCGCGGCTGGCGATCGTCGTCGTGCTCATGCCGTCGTGCTCATGCCGCCTGCTCGTCCTCGGTCGCAACCGCGGGTTTGGTCGTCTTCGCTTTCGCGAGCGTGATGACGACCACGCCGGCCAGGATCACCGCCATCGCACCGAGATCGTGCGCGGTGAAATGCTCGCCGCCGAGCATCGCGCCAAACAACACCGCGATCGGCGGATTGATGTAGGCATAGCTCGACGCCAATGCCGGCCGCACGTGGTGCAGCAGCCAGACGTAGGCGGTGAACGCGACGATCGAACCGAACACGACCAGGTAGGCCAGCGCCAGCGTGCCGGTCAGCGTCGGCGTGACGTCGAAGCGTTCGCCGGTGGCCAGGCCTGTCAGCACGATGATCACGCCGCCGCAGATCATCTGCGCGGCCGCGGTCATGAACGGCGACGGCAGGTCGCGGCCGCGCGACCACACCGATCCGAACGCCCAGGCGATCGGCGCGATCAGCAGCAGGACCAGGCCGGTCGGCGAGGCGGTCAGCGAACTGCCGGCGTTGAGCCAGACCACGCCGACGAAACCGACGCCGATGCCGAGCCATTCGAGGCGGCTCGAGCGCTGTCCGCGCAGTGCGCCGAACAACCCCATCCACAGCGGCATCGACGCCACCGCGACTGCGGCGAGTCCGGAGGAGACGGTTTCCTCGGCCAGCACCACGAAGCCGTTGCCCAGCAGCAACAGCATCGCACCCATCATCGTCAGCGTCTTCCACTGCGCGCGCGTTGGCGCGGCGACGCCACGCCAACGCAGCACCGCGTACATCGCCGTGCCGGCGATGACGAAGCGGATGCCGGAGACGGCGAGCAGCGCCGGGTACCCGCCTTCGAGCGCGAAGCGGATGCCGAGGTAGGTCGAGCCCCAGATCAGGTAGACCGCCGCCAGCGCAAGCGCTACGGCAAGCCCGGCCGGGAAGCGGCGGGCGACGGGAGTCGTAACGAGCGTGCTCATGCGTGGCATCTGCGGAGTGTTCCGGACATCAGCGTAGCGATCCTGGCGGAAACGCGGTTGAATAATCGTGCGCCATAACGCAAGAATATTGCATGGCAAGACGCGCGGAACTCGACGAATTCGACCATCGCCTGCTGGAGCTGCTGCAGCGCGATTCCTCCACGACCTTGTCGACACTGGGCGAGGCCGTGGGCCTGTCGCCGAGCACCGTGCAACGGCGTATCACCCGTTATCGCAAGCAGGGCCTGTTGCGGCAAGTCGCCGTGCTCGATCCTTCCGTGCTCAGCGGCACGACACTGGCCGCGGTGTGGGTGACGATGGAACGTGAATCGGCCAAGCGCCACGCTGCGTTCTGCGCGCGCATGCGTGCGGCGCCCGAAGTGCAACAGTGCTATGTCCTGGCCGGCGAATGGGATTATCTGGTGATCCTGGCGACCAGCGATGTCGCGCATTGCCGCGAAGTCGCCGAGCGGCTGTTCCGCGACGAATGCAACCTCAAGCGCTACGAGACGCGGCTGGTGTTCGATGTCGTGAAGCTCGGGTTGAATCTGCCGACGCGGCCGATGGTGCGGAGACGGAAGTAGGCTTTGCTCCCTCTCCTGCGACGGCAGGGGAGGGCTGGGGAGGGGTTGCGGAGGATCAGGGATTCTTTCTGGA
>JACMKK010000214.1 GCA_014380115.1 Luteimonas sp.
CGTGGCAGAGTCGGGAACAGTGGCCTCAAGCCAAAAACTCTAGGAGTCCGCATCGTGATCGATCCGGACGGTTACCGACCCAATGTCGGCATCGTGTTGATGCACCCGGATGGCCGGGTGTTCTGGGCCAGGCGAGTGCGCCGGGACGGATGGCAATTCCCGCAGGGCGGGATGAACACGGACGAAACCCCGCTCGAAGCCATGTATCGCGAGCTGCGCGAGGAAACCGGCCTGCTACCCGAGCATGTCTGTGTGCTTGGTGCGACACCCGGTTGGCTGCGCTACCGGCTGCCGCCACGCGCCGTCCGCCGTAACGATCGCCTGGTCTGCATCGGCCAGAAGCAGGTCTGGTACCTGCTGCAGCTAACCGGCCAGGAAAGCGATCTGTGCCTAGATTCGACCGACAAGCCCGAGTTCGACTACTGGCGCTGGGTCGATTTCTGGTACCCGCTGGAACACGTGGTGACCTTCAAGCGCGGCGTTTATTCCAGCGCATTGCGCCATCTGGCGCCGTTCGCACGCCAGATCGCCGGATTGCAGGCGGTACCGATGCCCGGTCCGGACCTGCGTGCGCGGGGCTCGCGGTTCGGCCAGCAGCGGCCGCGTGGACGAGTAGGCCAGCCTCCAAGGTCGGGACAAGCTCCCGATTCCGGACAGACCTGATCCGGACACAATTGACAATCATTCTCATTCATGGCGGAATGACCCTATTCCGTCATGGGGTGCCGAACACGTGTACGTCTGTCTCTGCAATGGCGTCACCGAACGCGATGTCCGCCAGGCCGCCAACGCCGGATGCCGAACCATGCCCGAATTGACGATGCGTACCGGCTGCGGCGCTACCTGCGGCAGCTGCGTGTCGATGGCGACCGATTTGTTGCACGAAGCGCGGCAGGCCGAGCACCGCTCCGCGATCGAAGGCTTGCTGCCAGTGCAGGCGATGTCGCACGCCGCCTAGCCTTACGGCACGTGATCGCGTCTGCGCAGCGCCGCCGGATGCATACGATTCGCGTTTCGTCATCGCGCCCGGCAATTCGCTAGAGTCCTTGCCTGACGCAAGCCGGAGCAAGGCGATGAAGGGCGATGCCAAGGTCATCGAGCACCTCAACAAGGCGCTCTACAACGAACTGACCGCGATCAACCAGTATTTCCTGCACGCCAAGATGCTGAAGAACTGGGGGCTGAAGGAACTCGCCGAGCACGAATACCACGAGTCGATCGACGAGATGAAGCACGCCGACAAGCTCGCCGAACGCGTGCTGTTTCTCGAAGGCCTCCCGAACTTCCAGGCCCTTGGCAAATTACGAATCGGCGAGAACCCGCGAGAGCTGTTGGAGTGCGATCTGGCACTGGAACTGGAGGCGCTGCCGACGCTCAGGGACGCCATCGTTCACTGCGAAAGCGTCGGAGATTACGTCAGCCGCAAGCTGTTCGCCGACATCCTCGACTCCGAGGAAGAGCACATCGACTGGATCGAAACGCAGCTGGATCTGATCGCCCGTCTCGGCGAGCAGAACTATCTCCAGACCAAGGTCGACGAGTAGCGTTGCGCGTCGGCTGGTGCCGCGCGCCATGGCGCGGCAGTCCGCTTAAGCCTCGGCGGCGTTGCGTGTCGAAGTCGTTCCGAGCAGTGCGTGCCGCGCGCGCGCGAATTCGTTGGCGATGACGGCCACGGCGACTGCCGGCCGCTCGAGCGACTCTGCACGTGCGCCCAGTTCGACCCGCTTCGCCGCGGCCGACAACGACATCGCACCGAGATTGGCGCTGGAGGATTTCAGCGAATGCGCGGCCTCGCGCAGCCCTGCGTAGTCCGGCTTCACCGCGGCATTCTCGAGCGCCTGGATCAGCCGCGGAGTGTCTTCCAGGAACACCGCGATCAGCCGATCCACCTCGCCACCGAGCAGCGCGCGCAGTTCTTCGACGATCTCCAGATCGAGTACGGCCGGTTGCGATGGCCTCTGCGGCGATGCCGCTGCGATCGGCTCGCCGGCGGAAGACGATCCCATGCTCATGTCCCTGGATCCTCGTATCGCATCGGGTGAAGAGGCCGGTTGCGTAGCCGCGGAGGCCATCACCAGCGAGTCGGCCGAGGCGACGCTGTCGGCCAGTGCCTGCAGCGGTTCGTTTGCCGGTTCGGCGACGAGCCCGGCGGCATCTTCGGCCTCATCGACCGGCGTGTGATCGGCGGCAGCATCGGTGGCGCGCGGGTTCCACCAGCGATGCAGGCAACGCTCGAGTTCGCTGCGCGTCACCGGCTTGGCGAGGTAGTCGTCCATCCCGGCATCCAGGCACTTCTGGCGATCTCCGGCCATTGCGTTGGCGGTCATCGCGACGATCGCCAGGTGGCGGCCGTCGTCGGCGGCTTCCTCGTTTTCACGCCAGCGGCGAGTCGCGGTGTAGCCGTCCATGACCGGCATCTGGCAATCCATCAGCACCACGTCGTAGCGCGATGCCGACATGCGCAACAAGGCAGCTTCGCCGTTGCTGGCGGTATCGCAGTTGACCCCCAGCACGCTCAGCAAGCGCTGGCCGACCATCAGGTTCACGGGATTGTCCTCGACCAGCAGGACGCGCGCGGGACGCATGGGTGCCTCCGGTGTCGACTCGATCGGGCCTGCCGCACTTTCCGCAGCCGGGGCAGTCGCCGCGGGGGGAAGTGCCGCTGAGGTCAACGCCGCACGCAGGTCGGCATCCGGCGCCTGTCGACTGAGCAGCGTGATGCTGCGCTGCAGTTCGTCCGGCACCGGATCGTCGCCGTAGAGGCCGACCAGGCGCAGGTCGCCGTAGACGGCATGACGTTCCAGGTTACGGTGCAGCGCCACCGACGTGTTGCGCATGCCGGCGAGGTCGGCGAGCACGACCGAATAGGCCCACGGCGCGCCCTGGTTGGCGGCGGTGCGCAAGCGATCGAGCGCTTCCTGCGTGGTCTCGACCGAGCTCACGCGTAAGCCCCAGTTCGGCAGCAACATGCTCAGGCGCAGGCGCAAGCGCGGATCGGCGCTCAGCAGCAGCAGGCGCCCGGTGGTCGAGGCCTGCTCGCGCGTCGGCATGTCGCCGTGCACCTTCAGCAGCGGCACTTCGAACCAGAACGTCGCGCCATGGCCTGGATCGGACTCCACGCCGATGCGTCCGCCCATCAGGTCGACGATGCGCTTGGAAATGGCCAGGCCCAGCCCGGTGCCACCGTACAGACGCGTGGTCGAGGCGTCGGCCTGGCTGAAGGCCTGGAACAGCCGCGGCTGCGCGGCCGCGGTGATGCCGATGCCGGTGTCCCGGACCTCGACGCGCAACAGGTGCTGCGCGGCGGTCTCGCCGGTGCGCTGCACGTGCACGGATACCGAACCACGTTCGGTGAACTTGACTGCGTTGCTGATCAGGTTGCCGAGCACCTGGCGCAACCGCACCGGATCACCGCGCACGGGCAGGCGTACGCCGGGCTCGATCTGCAGGCTCAGGCGCAAGCCTTTGGTCTGCGCCGGACGCTCCATCAGCTGCAACACGCCTTCCAGCAATTCGCGCAGGTTGAACGAGGTGGTTTCGAGCTCGAGCTTGTCCGCCTCGAGCTTCGAATAATCGAGGATGTCATCGACGATGCGCAGCATCTGCTGCGACGACAAGTACGCCGTACGGACCCATTCGTTGTGGTCGGGCTGCAGCTGCGCGTGCATCAGCAGGTCGAGCATCGGCACGATGCCGTTGAGCGGCGTGCGGATCTCGTGGCTCATGGTGGCGAGGAACTCGCCCTTGGCCATCACCGCCGATTCCGCGGCCTGCTTGGCCTGACGCAGCTGCTGTTCGAGTTGCGTGTGGCGATCGAGTTCGCGCTGCAGTTCGCTGACTTCTTCTTCCCGGTGGCGCGCCCGTTCCTCGCTTTCGAGCATGTCCTTCTCGCGCTGCCGCAGCGCGAACACGACCGCTGCGATCGCGAACAGCGCCAGCAATGCCAGCACCAGCGCTGCGCCCTGCCAAGGACCGGCAAGGCCGAGCACGTCGAGCACCAGAAACAGCGTAGCGCCTGCCGCGGCGCCCAACGCCAACCAACGCAACATCAACAACGAAGGTCTCACGCGATTCATCCTGGAGGTGTTCCCGTTCACAGCACCCATGTTCACAGCACCGAATGATTGAAATCGAAATCGAGGCCGACGGCTGCGCCCTGCACCAGGTTGCCCTGGATGTAGTCGACGCCGCTCATCCACAGCGTCGCCGCAGCCTGCGGATCCTCGACCTGTTGCCCGATCACCTGCAGCCCTAGCCGATGCGCGCGCTCGATCGCGGCGCGCATCTCGTCACGTACGCCGGTGTCGTCCAGTCGCGTGGCATAGCGCGCCGACAGACGAACGAAGCCGAGCGGCAGTTGCGCCAGCAAAGCATCGGCCTCGTCGCTCGACTGGTACTGGCTGAGACACAGCTGCACGCCTGCCGGCACCATCGCCGCACAGAATTCGTGCAGCGCGACGGCATGCACCAATGCGTCGGTCTGGCGCACGTCGATCACGAGTGATGCGCCTTCCACTTCGTTCGCAGCCATCGTTTCCAGCAGCCAGCTGGCGTGGCCCTCGCGGGTCAAGCTGCGCGGCGATTGCGAGACGAAAAGTCGGACCGGATTGTTCTCGCTCTTGCGGCGGCGCAGAACTTCGATCGCATGTTGCGCCACGCGGCGATCGATCTCGTACATCAGGCCCGCGGCTTCCGCCGCAGGAATGATTTCTGCCGCGGTGTGCAGCTTGCCGCTCTCGTCACGCAGGCGCAGCAGGGTCTGGTACTGGGCTTCGTCGCCACCGGCAACCGCGACGATCGGCTGGTAGGCCAGCTCGAAGCGCTCCGCCACGAGGGCAGCCTTGAGTTCATCGGCGAATGCGCCCAGGCGCGCGTTGTCGACGGGCGTCGGCGCTTCGTAGGCGGCGATGCCGATCGGTAGTGCGCGCGCCTGCCGCAATGCCTGTTCGGCGGCGGCGAGCGCGCTGCTGGCATCGCCGAAGGCGTGCTCGAGCGACGCGTAACCGACCAGCGCGCGCAGCCGCAGGGCCTCTTCGCGGATGGTGAAGGCATGTCTGCCGAGGCCGTCGCGCAGGGTGCGCGCCCAGGCCTGCTGGTCGTTCGGATCGAGATCCGGCGCGTACAGCAGGAAGGTGTTGTCGTTGAGCCGCGCCGCCGGCGCATCCACCGTGATCGTCGCAATCTGCCGGCCCGCTTCCGTCAGCACCTCTTCCAGCGCCTCGTAGCCGAAGCGATCGCGCAATGCGGTGGTGTTCTCGATCTCGACGAAATACAGCGCGCCTTTCACCTCGCCAGGGATCGCCGCGTTCAGGCGTTGCAGGATGCTGGTGCGCGTGTGCAAACCGGTCACCGGATGGCGGCCGTCGGCCACGCTCTGTCCGACGATGCCCAGCCCGCGCGACGCGCGCGCGCGCTTGACCCGGCTCAACACGGCGGCGATGAGATGGCGCGGCCGCACGGGTTTGCTCAAGTAGTCGTCGGCGCCGCTTTCCAGCACTTCGAACTGGCGTTCGGGGTCGGTGTCGCCGGTCAGGAACACCACCGGCGTGTGCGCAAAGCCGACGTGGTTGCGGATCAGTCCGGTCAGTTCGGTGCCGCTCATGCCGGGCATGTGCAGGTCCATCAGCACCAGGTCCGGGTGGAACGCCTCCATCGCCTGCATCATCTCGCTACCAACGGAGACGACCTTTGCCTGCATGCCGGTGCCGTTGAGCACGCTTTCGGCGAACAGCGCCTGGCTGCGGTCGTCTTCGACGATGAGGATGCGATACGGCGGCTCGCCGTCGCTGCTCGTCGCTGCCTGCGATGCCAGCATCGGGATTTCGGAGAGCTGCGTCGTGCCGTCGTCGTCGCCCGGGAAGCTTGCCGGCGGCGCATCCTCGCACCACCTGCGCCAGTACTGTGGCGGCGGGAATTCCGCACGCACTGAAGCACCGCCTGCAGGGCCGGAAGGCTTCGCGGTCTGGGCTTTGGTGGATACAGGCACGGATCGCGGCTCCTGGCGGGTTCCCCTCCCCGCCGAGTTTGCATTATGCGGGCGCGCGCCGCGCGGCGTGTAACGGGCAGCACAGTTCAAGGCGGACTTCAGGGAACCCCTGCCCTAGGGCCGGCTCAACGCGGGCGCTGCTGCGATCCGGTAGTTCAGCCAGGCCGCGGCCTGGGCGCGCGGCGGAAGAGTTTGCGCCAGATCCACCACATCAGCAGCGCCACCAACACGCTGATGAAGACCACGAGCGACAGCGCCAGCCAGGGATGCGAGAACGCCAGCGCCAGGCCGCCGACCACCGCCACATCCTCGGTCACCGATGCGGTCCAGTTGCTCACCGGTTCGGGTGAGGTGTTCATCAGCGCGCGTGAGCCCGCTTTCAGCACGTGGCTGGTCAGCGCCACGCCGGCGCCGGTTGCGAGCATCCCGGCGCCGAGCTGGCCATCGGGCGACAGCGCCGCGGCCGCGAGAAATGCCCCCGCGGGCACGCGCAGCAAGGTATGCAGCAGGTCCCAGCCGGAATCCACGCCCGGGATCTTGTCGGCGAAGAACTCCGCCACTGCCAGCACGCCGGAAACGCCCAACACCCACGGCGACTGCGTCACCTGCAAAGCCTGCGGCAGGTCGAGCCAGCCGAACGCGCCGGCCACGCCGACGCCAAACACCGTCAGGTACACGCGAATGCCGGCGAGCCAGGCCAGCAGTACGCCGATCGCGAACAGATGAGCTTCGGACATGACGTTTGCTCCGTACATGTCGCGGCCGGGCAGGCCGCATGCGGCGGATTATATCGGGGGACTTGTTGGCTCCATTGCACGGCCGAGCGCCGAGCGCTGAAGGCTTCAGCACCGCCTGCCCTCGATTGTCGGCCCTCGTCCCTGGACTCCTAGCCCTTGCTCGACGATCAAGCGCTCGCTATACCGTTCCGATGACCGACACCCCGACGCCGCCGTCCGACCCGGACATCGACCCCACGCATGTCGAAGCCGCCGCTCCCGCGGCCGCGCCCACGGAAGTGCACGACCATCGCTGGGCCTACGCGCTAATCGCGATCTTCCTGCTGGCGGTTGCCTTCGGCGTCTGGGGCGCCTGGAAGGCCTTCGCGCCCGCGCCCGACGATCCGCGGACGCAGCTGCGCGCCCAGCAGGCCAAGCTCGACGAACTCGAACAACGCGTCGCCACGCTGACGCGCTCGGACCAGATCACGCGCGATGCCAACCGCGACTTGCAGGGCACGCTGGCCGAACGCGACGAAGAGATCTCCGGCCTGCGCGCGGACGTGGCGTTCTACGAGCGCTTCGTCGGCGCCACCGGGCAACGCCGCGGCTTGAGCGTGCATGAACTGCACCTGCTGCCGCAGGCCGGCCAGGCCTGGCATTTCACCGCCACGCTCACCCAGAACCTCAACCGCGGCGCCGTCAACAGCGGACGGTTGACGGTGTCGGTCGAAGGTACGCGCGCCGGCAAGCTGCAGCGCCTGGCGTGGTCGGATTTGCGCCAGGAACCGAATGCGGCGGGCAATACGTACTCGTTCAAGTATTTCCAGCAGGTCGAGGGCGATCTGGTGCTGCCGGCCGGATTCCAGCCCCTGCGGATCAGCGTGCGCCTCGATCCTGCATCCGGCGCCGACGTGGAACAGTCGTTCACCTGGGCCGAAGCGACACGGCGCACCGCTGCCGGCGCTTGAAGCGATCGACCCCGCCCCCCATCCTGTAGGCATGGAAACAGCCGCCACCATCGCCGCACCCGGCTACCAGTCCCTGGATCGACCGCTCGACTTCACCTCCGCCGCAGCCGCCAAGGTGCGCGAGCTGATCGCCGAGGAGGGCAAACCCGAGCTGAAGCTGCGCGTCTATATCCAGGGCGGCGGTTGTTCGGGTTTCCAGTACGGATTCGAGTTCGACGAGCAACAGGGCGAAGACGACCTTGCCCTGGCCACCGATGGCGTGGTCCTGCTGGTCGATCCGCTGAGCCTGCAGTACCTCATGGGCGCGGCCGTCGACTACACCGAAAGCCTGCACGGCGCGCAGTTCGTGATCCGCAATCCGAACGCCAAGTCCACCTGCGGCTGCGGCTCCTCGTTCACGGTGTGAAGTCCGCAACGACGCCTTTCGCCTTCGTCGATGCGGCGCTTGACCGCGCCGATGCGCTCCGCGACGACGATGACGCGCTGCGCAGGCACTGGCCGCAGGCACGCATCGTCCTGATCGATCGCGATGGTCGCGCCCTGGTCGACGGCGATGGCGGCCTGCATGCGACCAACGCCGTCGAACTCGCCGATGCCCGCTTCGGCATGGCACCGGACGACGTCTATGCCGATGCGATCTTCCTCGGCCTGCACGAAGGCCATGCCTGGTTCGCTGCGGCCGCCGAAACGTTGCCGGAGGCCCTGCCGCGCATCGATCTTCGCAGCGCTGCGACGACCTGGCCGGCGTTCGAATCCACCGTCTTCGCGCAGGCCCGCGCCGTGCTGCACTGGCGCGCGCGGCACCGTTATTGCGCATCTTGCGGTGGCGCCCTCGCCTTCGTGCGTGCGGGCTGGATGGGACGCTGTGCGCAGTGCGGCCTCGAGCACTATCCGCGTACAGATCCGGCCGTGATCGTCGCCGTCAGCGATGGCACGCGCCTGTTGCTGGGACGACAGGCATCGTGGCCGGCGCGTCGCTATTCGACGCTGGCCGGATTCGTCGAACCTGGCGAATCGCTCGAACAGACCGTCGCGCGCGAAGTGCTCGAGGAATCCGGCGTGCGCGTACGCAGCTGTCGCTACCTCGCCTCGCAGCCATGGCCGTTTCCCGGTTCGCTGATGCTCGGCTTTGTCGCCGATGCCGAACCCGACACGCCACGCATCAACGACGAACTGGAAGACGCGCGCTGGTTCACCCATGACGAAGTCGGCGCCGCCTTGCGCGGCGAGTCCGCGGACGACGGCCTGCTGGTTTCGCCGCCGATGTCGATCTCGCGCTGGCTGATCGAGACCTGGCACCACGCGCAGAGCCCGCCCCAGACTTGATCCGCGGCGGCATCGCATCCACGCGACCGTGCCCGCACCCATGCGGCTGGATTAAACTCGACGCATGTTCGTGACCCTCGTCGCCGTCATCGTCGCCCTCGTCCTCGGCCATGTCGCGCCGTCGCTCGCCGCATCGGTGCGGCACTTCGACTGGTACGACACGTGGCTGCGCTGGCTCGACGGTCGCCTGGCGCAGAACGAATTGTGGCGCGGACGCTACGGCATCGCATTCGGCCTGGTGCCGCCGCTGCTGGCGGTCGCGCTGTTCCAGATCGCGCTGGATGCGCCCTTGCTCGGCCTGGTCGGATTGCTGTTCGGCATCGTAGTGCTGTTCTATGCGTGGGGACCGCGCGATCTCGACCTCGACGTGGATGCGATCGTCGAAGCACGCGATCCGCTGGCACGCCGCGAAGCCGCGGCACGGTTGTCGCCGCTAGGCGTCGACGATGCTGAAGACGCGCGCACCACGGTGCTCGACGGTCCGGCACTGGTCGAGGCGGTATTCCGCAACGCACTGCAGCGCTGGTTCGGCGTGCTGTTCTGGTTCCTGTTGCTCGGCCCGTTCGGCGCGCTGCTGTACCGGCTCGTTGCACTCGCCGCCGAGGGCGAACCGCGCCGCGCGCTGCCGCCGGAAGCCGCGGCCGGCGCGCAGAACCTGCTGATCCTGCTCGACTGGCCGGTGGCGCAGTTGATGACGCTGTCGATGGCCCTGGTCGGCAACTTCGATACCGTCGTCGGCGCGTGGAAGGATGCCGGCGGCGCTTCGCTGCAGCTCGACACCGGCTTCCTCGCCGCCGCTGGACGCGCCAGCGTGCGCAGCGAGCTCGCCGACGAGGCACAGGAGTTTTCCGAGGAAGGCGTCTCGACAGCGACCGGCATCGTCACGCAACTCGGCGAGCTGCCGGAGTTGCGCGATGCGATGAGCCTGGTGTGGCGCATCCTGCTGGTGTGGCTGGCGGTGCTGGCGCTGTTCGTCGTCGCGGGTTGGGTGAGCTAGGCGCGCTTGCGCGGCACTGCCGCGCGCTCCTGGCGAACGCCCGGCGTGCTGCGCCGGGCCGGATGAGCTGAGAGCGCTTGCGAGCGCCCGGACGAGCTAAGCCGCGTCCCCGCGCAACTCGCGCACCTTCGCCTCCAGCACTTCCGCAGTCGCATCCGCGCCGGCGATCGGTGCAGCCGCCACCACTTCCACATGAGCCCGGAACCGCCGCGGCACGCGCATGCGGCCCAGGCGCGAATCGTTGTGGCTCCACATGCTGTGCCACATGCCGCGCAGCGCCATCGGCACGACCGGCACCGGCCGGCCTCTCGACGACGCGCTCGCGAGGATGCGTTCGATGCCCGATTTGAACGGCGCGATCTCGCCATCGCGCGTGAGCCGGCCTTCCGGAAAGATGCCGACGATCTCGCCCTCCGCCAGCGCCTGGTCGATCGCGTCGAAGGCACGCTGCATCAGTTCCGGGTTCTCCCGCGCACCCGCGATCGGGATCGCCTTGGCATTACGGAAGATCCAGCGCATCACCGGGATGTTGAAGATCTTGTAGTACATGACGAAGCGCACCGGCCGCGGAATGCTGGCGGCGAGGATCAGCGCGTCCATATAGCTGACATGGTTGCTGACGATCAGCGCCGGGCCTTCGTCGGGCACGTGCGCCTCGATGCCGCGTACGCGCATGCGATACAGCGCGCGCACCAGCACCCAACTCAGGAAACGCATCAGGAACTCGGGCACCAGCGTGAAGATGTAGATCGCAACGAGCGCATTGGCGATCGCCAGCGCCAGGAACACCTGCGGGATCGTCCAGCCGAGGAAACGCTGCACGATGATGCCGAGTGCGGCCGCGAGCACGATCAGCGCGGCATTCTGGATGTTCATGCCTGCGATCACGCGCGACAACTCGCCGCGCGGCGTGCGGCTCTGGATCAGCGCGAACAGCGGCACCACGAAGAAGCCGGCGAACAGGCCGATGCCGGTCAGGTCCATGACGATGCGCCAGCTGCCCGGCTGCTGCATGAAACCGGCGATGTCGAGCCCGGTCACCGGCGCCGACCCGCTGCGCGCGAAGTACAGGTCCAGGCAGAACGCAGTGATGCCGAACGCGCCGAGCGGCACCAGGCCGATTTCGACGCTGCGCGCCGACAGTTTCTCGCACAGCAGCGAACCTACGCCGGTGCCGATCGAGAACAGCGCCAGCGCGAAGATGTACAGCGTGGCGTCGCCGCCGAGGTTGACTTCGGCATAGGTCGGCAGTTGCGAGGTCAGCACCGTGCCGATGAACCAGAACCAGGACACGCCGAGGATCGCGTTGCGCACCGCCGGCTGCTTCTTGGCCAGGCGCAATACGGCAACCGATTCGGGGATCGGGTTCCAGTTGATCTTCAGGTCGGGCGCGCCGGCTTCGGCACGCGGGATGGCGCGGCTGACGAGATTGCCGGTGATCGCCAGCGCCACCACCGCAACGGCGGCGACCACCGGGCCGTTATCGCCCGCCAGCTTGAAGATCAGCCCGCCGAAGATCATGCCGACCAGGATCGAGATCGACGTGCCCATTTCGACCAGACCGTTGCCGCCGGTCAGTTCCTCCGGTTTCAGCACCGCAGGCAGGATCGAATACTTCACCGGTCCGAACAGCGTCGATTGCACGCCGGTGGAAAACAGCGCGACCAGCAGCACGACCATGTTCTGGGTCAGAAATCCGACCGCCGCCAGCGACATGATCACGATCTCCATCGTCGTGGTGATGCGGATCAGCTTCGATTTCTCGAGTTTCTCGGCGATCTGCCCGGCGGTCGCCGAGAACAGGAAGTACGGCAGGATGAACAGCGCCGGCGCGAGATTGGTGTAGAGCGTGCGTTGCTCGGGGCTGATGCCGAGATAGAACAGCAGGCCGATGATCGCCTGCCGATAGACGTTGTCGTTGAACGCGCCGAGCGCCTGGGTGGTGAAGAACGGCAGGAAACGGCGTTGCTTCAGCAGCTCGAACTGGTTGTGGGCCATGCGTCCCCCGGGGTTGCGCAGGAGACTAGCAAACGCGCTGCGGCTTTTGCCCCCTCCCCTGCGAAGGCAGGGGGCGAAGCGGAGCGCGAGGCATGCCTCGCAAGCGGGCCTCATCGCCCCTGCTTTCGCAAGGGGAGGGGCTAAAGCTGACCACGCTCGCGCTGGATCGCACGCCAACCGATGTCATGCCGATGGAACTCGCCGCGCCATGAGATGCCGGCCACTTCGGCGTAGGCCAAGCTTTGCGCCTGCGCGACGGTGTCGCCCAGCGCGCACACGCACAGCACGCGGCCGCCGGAGGTGACGACATGGTCGCCTTCGATCCTGGTGCCGGCATGAAACACTTTCGTATCGGCGATATCGGGCACATCCCAGCTGTTGATCGCATCGCCGAGCTGCGGCGTGCCCGGATAACGTTCGGCCGCCATCACCACGCCCAGCGAAGGCCGCGGATCCCACCGCGCCTCGACGGCGTGCAGGCGTTCGTCCAGCGCCGCCTCGACCAGGTCGACCAGGTCGGACTGCAATCGCATCATCACCGGCTGCGTCTCCGGATCGCCGAAGCGCACGTTGAACTCGATGACTTTCGGCGCACCGGACTTGTCGATCATCAGGCCGGCGTAGAGGAAGCCGGTGAACGGAATGCCGTCGGCGGCCATGCCGCTTACCGTCGGATCGACCACCTCGCGCATCACGCGTGCGTGCACCTCGGGCGTGACCACCGGCGCGGGCGAATAGGCGCCCATGCCGCCGGTATTCGGACCGGTGTCACCATCGCCGATGCGCTTGTGATCCTGCGAGGTGGCCATCGGCAGCGCGGTGTTGCCGTCGACCATCGAGATGAAGCTCGCTTCCTCGCCGTCGAGGAATTCCTCGATGACCACGCGCGCGCCGGCCGCGCCGAAGGCATTGCCGGCGAGCATGTCGCGCACCGCATCCTCGGCTTCGGGCAGCGTCATCGCGACGATGACGCCCTTGCCGGCAGCCAGGCCATCGGCCTTGATGACGATCGGCGCGCCTTTTTCGCGGACGTAGGCCAGTGCCGCATCGGCATCCGTATGCACCGCGTAGTGCGCGGTCGGGATGCCGTGGCGCGCGAGGAATTCCTTGGCGAAGGCCTTGCTGCCTTCGAGCTGCGCCGCGGCGGCGGTCGGCCCGAAGATGCGCAAGCCATCGGCACGAAAGCGATCCACTACGCCCGCGACCAGCGGTTGCTCGGGCCCGACCACGGTCAAGGCCACGCCTTCGCGCCTGGCCAGCGCGAGCAAGCCATCGATGTCGGTCGCGGCCGTCGCGACATTCCGACATTTGTCTTCCGTCGCCGTGCCGGCGTTGCCGGGCGCGACCAGCACTTCGTCGACCCGCGGCGATTGCGCGAGCTTCCAGGCCAGTGCGTGTTCGCGGCCGCCCGCACCGATCACCAGAATTTTCATGCCCTGCCCCCATTCTCGACGTCATCCCCGCGAAGGCGGGGATCCAGTGACTTCAGCGCTTGCCACGTCCGAGCTGAGGGCATCATGGAAAATCCATCTGTCACTGCGCCTTTCGCCTAAGCAACGGCGAACACGACGACGATCGGCCGGATGACGCTAGGCCGGATGACGCTAGGCCGGATGACGCTAGGCCGGATGACGCTCGGCCGGCCGTCAATGCCGGAAATGCCGAACGCTCGTGAACACCATCGCCAGCCCATGTTCGTCCGCGGCGGAGATGACCTCTTTGTCGCGCATCGAACCGCCCGGCTGGATCACGGCCTTGATGCCCGCAGCCGCAGCCGCATCGATGCCATCGCGGAACGGGAAGAACGCATCGCTCGCCATCACCGAGCCCGTGACCACCAGCCCGGCTTCCTCTGCCTTCAGGCCGGCGATCCTGGCGCTGACCACGCGGCTCATCTGGCCCGCGCCGATGCCGATGGTGCGCGATTC
>JACMKK010000215.1 GCA_014380115.1 Luteimonas sp.
CGGCAGGGCTACGGCGGCATGTTGATGGCGCACGTCGCCGGGCGCGCGCGGCGGCTCGGCTTGCAACGCCTCGTTCTCGCGGTGAACAAGAACAACAGTGAGGACGATCGCGACCGCGGCGGCCTGCATCTCGACGATGGCACGCCGCTCGATTTCGCGTTGCTCGAACGGGCCCTGCTCGGCCTGCCATCGCGGCTGGCAACGCAGGACCTGCCCGGCGCCGACCGGGTGCCGGAGGCGATCGCGTTGCTTGAGGAACTGACTCAGCGCGCGGAACTGGCCGATTTCCTGACCCTGCCGGCCTACGAACGCCTGCCTTAAACCAAGACGCCCCTCCTTTCCAAATCGACCCCGAACCGGAAACACACCATGAAGACCACGCTCCCCACTGCCGACCAACTCAAGCTCGACTGGGCCAACAACGCACGTTGGGCCGGCGTTACGCGGCCGTATTCGGCCGAGGACGTGGTGCGCCTGCGAGGCACCGTACCGGTCGAGCATTCGCTGGCCAGGCTCGGCGCCGAGAAGCTGTGGAAGTCGCTGCAGACCGAAGACTTCGTCAATGCGCTCGGCGCGCTGACCGGCAACCAGGCCATGCAGCAGGTCAAGGCCGGGCTGAAGGCGATCTACCTCAGCGGCTGGCAGGTCGCGGCCGACGCCAACCTCGCCGGCGAGATGTACCCGGACCAGTCGCTGTATCCGGCCAACTCCGTGCCGCAGGTGGTCAAGCGCATCAACAACACCCTGCTGCGCGCCGACCAGCTGCACCACGCCGAGGGCGACGACAGCATCGACTTCCTGCAGCCGATCGTGGCCGACGCCGAAGCCGGCTTCGGCGGCGTGCTCAATGCCTTCGAACTGATGAAGGCCATGATCGAGGCCGGCGCGGCGGGCGTGCATTTCGAGGACCAGCTCGCCAGCGTGAAGAAGTGCGGGCACATGGGCGGCAAGGTGCTGGTGCCGACGCGCGAAGCGATCGACAAGCTGGTCGCCGCGCGCCTGGCCGCCGACGTCATGGGCGTGCCGACCCTGATCGTCGCGCGCACCGACGCCGAGGCCGCCGACCTGCTGACCAGCGATGTCGACCCGAACGACCTGCCGTTCACCACCGGCGAGCGTACGGTCGAGGGCTTCTACAAGACCCGTAATGGCCTCGACCAGGCGATCAGCCGCGGCGTCGCCTACGCGCCGTATGCCGACCTGGTCTGGTGCGAGACCGGCAAGCCGGACCTCGAGTTCGCGCGCCGCTTTGCCGAAGCCGTTCACGCGAAGCATCCCGGCAAGCTGCTGGCCTACAACTGCTCGCCGAGCTTCAACTGGAAGAAGAACCTCGACGACGCCACCATCGCCACCTTCCAGAAGGAGCTCGCGGCGCTGGGCTACAAGTTCCAGTTCATCACGCTGGCCGGCTTCCATGCCCTCAACTACTCGATGTTCCACCTCGCCCACGGCTATGCCCGCCGCCAGATGAGTGCGTTTGTGGAACTGCAGGAGGCCGAATTCGCGGCGGCCGATCGCGGCTTCACGGCGGTGAAGCACCAGCGCGAGGTCGGCACGGGATATTTCGATACCGTTACACAAACGATCCAGGGCGGGCAGTCGTCGACCACGGCGTTGCGGGGATCGACGGAGGAGGAGCAGTTCCAAGGTCGCGAGCGGGCCGCGGCGGCCTGATCCGCCGTCACGATCCTAAATGGCGGCGGCCCTTGAAATCAGCGGGATCGAGGCACGTGACAGCGGTGTCAACGTGCCTGTAGATTGGCGGTTCTCAAATTCAGGGGAACCCCATGCGCCTGTTCGTAGTGTTGATCGTGTCCTTGTTTTCCACGCTGGCCGTCGCCGGCGACACCAAGCCTTTCCAAGTGGACGAAGTGCTTGCGCAGCAACAGCAGATTCGCACCGATGTCGTGGCCGGCAAGGGTCGCTACGCGAACATGCCGAATCAGAAGCGCAGCGAGCTGATGGCGAAACAGGATGAGTTGATGATCCTGCTTGAAGGCAAGCAGTCTTCGACGGAGTTGAGTCAGGACCAGTATGTCGAGGCGTTCAACAAGCTCGAATGGATCGAAGCGACTGTCAACAATGTCGACAGCGAGCGCATGATCTGCACGCGCGAAAAGACACTCGGCAGCAATCGCACGACGCGCGTCTGCCGCACTGCTGCGCAACTGGAAGAGCAGCGCGAATACGCCCGGCAGCAGTTGGAAACCGGCAACACGCAGTTGACCAGGTAAATGAATCGTCGCCCGGACAATCGCGATCCGGGCGCGTTTCAGGGCTACAGTTACTCCGGCACTGGGTTTGGTCTAGTCGAACGGGGGGAACGTGATGAAGTATGCATTCGTGTTCTTCATGTTTTTTTTCTTCATGTTTTTTTCGGGTGGGCCGCTGGTTGCCGCTGAGTCGAACGCCAGCGCCAACGCCACCCTTCCGGAGATCCTCGAGCAGCAGCGCGGCATCCGTTCCGCGCTCGATGCCGGGACGCTCGACGGCTTGACGCCGCGTCAGGTCAATGCGATTCGCAGGAGCCAGAGCGAAGTCTTTTCGCTCACGGACGGGAAGCCGGATCTCGACGCATTGTCCCTGGATGAAAAGGCTCGCCTCCACAACGCGCTCGAGCAGATCAATGCGGAAATGAAGCAGACGCGCCTGGCCCAGGATGAAAAGCAGGTGTGCTGGCGCGAACGCAAGACGGGATCGACCACCAAGGTCACCCGTTGTGGAACACAGGCCGAGCGGGACCTGCTGCGCGAGAGCGCACGCGCCTATCTCGCAACCCCCAGAATCTGTCCGGATTGCGGCGAGTAGCTGTAACGTGCTGGCGCTTCGGGTAAGGAAGGTTACCAAGCGAACAGTGTCTAACCCCTCATCGGCTCCGGAAGATGCGCGCCGCGACACGACGAATGGCGGCATCGGCATCGGAGCGACCACTTGCACCGCCTTGCGCCTGGCGGTGGTGTGGAATCACCTGGGCGCGGGGAGAACGGAGATGGCTGCACGGCTGTTGATCGGAGTTCTGCTTCTGGGCGTCACCACGATTGCGGCAGCGAATTTCGGAACACCGCCCAATGCGGGCGAGATCATGCGCGAGCAACGCGCGATCCGTGAGCAGGCCGAGAGCAGTACCGGCAAGTACTCGCGCTTCAAGCCAGAGGCCATGGCGCGGCTGACGAAAGCACAAGAAAAAGTCTTCCGCCTGCTCGACGGCAACCAGAGCGTCGACCACTTGAACATGCACCAGAAGGTCGAGTTGTTCAACGCGCTCGAAGAGGTCAAGGCCGTGCTCAATGACAACGAGCAGGACCGGCTGATTTGCCGCCGCGAGCACAAGGTGGGCTCGACGATCCGCGAAACCCGTTGCGCCACAGTCGCGCAACGCAAGGAACTCGAAGAAAACAGCAAGGCGTTCATGGGGCCCAGGACTTGCGGCGAGGGCTCTGCTCCAGGAACCGACTGCGGCGGCAACATGCGCGAAGCCAACACAAACCCGGTCTACGAGGGACGGCGCCGCTGAGTTCGTCGAAGTCGTTAGGCGGACATGCTCTCGCTTCGTTCCAGCCTACTGCCGCCTGATTCGGCAGCAGGCTGGTGCGGGCTCGCGCCATTGAAGCCCAAGTCGCTCGCTGTACGCGTTTACCCGCGCCGATAGCCCAGGGCCTCAGCCAGGTGTGCGGTCGCGATGTGCTGGCTTCCCGCGAGATCGGCGATCGTCCGCGCCACGCGCAGGATGCGGTGCATCGAGCGCGCAGACAGCTGCAGCGATTCGATCGCGCGTTCCAGCAATGCCTGGTCCTGCGGCGTCAGGCGGCACGATGCCATTGTTTCCGCCTGGCTCATTTGCGCGTTGGTCTTGCCGGCGCGTGCCTGTTGTACGTGCCGCGCCTGTTCGACGCGTTCGCGAATGCCTGCGGTCGACTCGCCTTCGGGCGCGTCGGGCCGCAGCAGCGCGGGCGGGAGGCGTGGCACTTCGACGTGCAGGTCGATGCGATCGAGCAATGGACCGGAAATGCGCGCCCGGTAACGACGAATCGCTTCATCGCCGCAGCGGCAGCGACCCGACGGGTCGCCGACCCAGCCGCAAGGACACGGATTCATCGCCGCGACCAGCTGGAACTGCGCGGGGAACTCGTTCTGCCGGGCTGCGCGGGAAATCGTGACGACGCCGGATTCGAGCGGCTCGCGCAGGACTTCCAGCGCGCGACGGTCCCATTCGGGCAACTCATCCAGGAACAACACGCCGTGATGAGCGAGCGAGATTTCGCCCGGTCGTGGTTCGGCGCCGCCGCCGACGAGCGCGACGGCGCTGGCGGTGTGGTGCGGGGCGCGGAACGGACGTTCGCGCCAGCGCGCCGGATCGAGACCGCGTCCGCTGACCGAGGCGATGGCCGCGGTTTCCAGCGCTTCGGCTTCGCTGGCCTCCGGCAGCAATCCCGGCAACCGCGAGGCCAGCAGCGTCTTGCCGCAACCGGGCGGTCCGATTAGCAGCAGGTGATGGTTGCCGGCCGCGGCGATTTCGAGCGCGCGTCGAGCGTGTGCCTGGCCACGCACGTCGGTCATGTCCGGTCCGCTGCCGCGAACCGTCGCAGGCGCCATCGCCTCCGGCAAGACCTTGCTCCCGGTGAGCATGCCGCAGACCTCGAGCAGAGTGCGCGCGGTATAGACCTCGACGTCCCGTGCCAGCGCCGCTTCGGCGCCGTTCGCGAGCGGGACAATCAGCTTGCGGCCGGTGCGGGCGACCGCGAGCGCGGCAGGCAGCACGCCATCGACCGCGCGCAACTCACCGGTGAGGCCGAGTTCGCCGAGGAACTCGTACTGGTCCAGCATGTCCAGCGGAATCTGTCCGCTAGCTGCGAGGATGCCGAGCGCGATCGGCAAATCGAAACGGCCACCGTCCTTGGGCAGGTCGGCCGGCGCCAGGTTGATGGTGATCACGCGCCAGGGGAATTCGAATTGCGCGCACTGGATCGCCGCGCGCACCCGATCCCTGGCTTCGCGCACGGTGGCCTCGGGCAGGCCGACGATCGACATGCGCGGCAGGCCGCCGGCGAGATACACCTCGACCTTGACTGGCGGCGCGGACACGCCGATGCGTGCACGGCCGTGCACGAGTGCAAGCGCCATGGTGTGGAGTTCAGTGCGCGGGTGGTTGCGGCGTGTTGGCGCCGCTGCGCTGGCCTTCGAGCCGCGCGACGGCGCGTTGCAGGTCCTCGAGCTTCTCGCGCGTGCGCAGCAGCACCGCGCGCTGTACCTCGAACTCTTCGCGCGTCACCAGGTCCAACCGTGCCAGTCCGGACTGCAACACCGTCTTGAAGTTGTCCTGCAGTTCCTCGCGACCTTCACGCAGGCTTGGCGGTACCAGGTCGCTGAGGCGGCGGGCGAGGGCGTCGATGTGGGAGAGATCGATCATGGCGGCTTCAATCCGTGGCTGTTCGGAGGATGCATCGAGATCATCAAGGTTGGCCGTGGCCGATGCCATCGGCTGCACGCTTGGTGCGCTGTCGGGAAACCCCGAAGCGACGGAATGCCGCCACTAAAGCATGCCGCCGGCGTAGCCGGCAAGGCGCGTTATGCTGGTGCAAACCCAGCGGGAGACAGCGTGATGAAGATGGTGATGGCGATCATCAAGCCGTTCAAGCTCGACGACGTGCGCGAGGCGCTGTCCGACGCCGGCGTCGCCGGCATCACCGTCACCGAGGTCAAGGGCTTCGGCCGCCAGAAGGGCCACACCGAGCTCTATCGCGGCGCGGAGTACGTGGTCGACTTCCTGCCCAAGATCAAGCTCGAGGTCGCGACCACCGACGACCAGGCCGATGCCGTGGTCGAGGCCATCATGAAAGCAGCCGGGACCGGCAAGATCGGCGACGGCAAGGTGTTCGTGTGGGATCTGGAGCGGGCGGTGCGGATCCGCACTGGCGAGCTGGATGGGGATGCGCTGTAACCCTGGATTCGGCTTGCGCGTCGCGCTGCGAAACTGATAGCGCCCCTGCACACGACGCACAAGAGCAAAAGCGCCCTCATCCGCGTTCGGCACCCCGTATCAAGTACGGCGCAGGCTCTTCTCCCCGCAGAAAGCGCGGGGAGAAGGAAAGTATTACTCGCCGAGTGCCGCGGCCACGAACGGCGGCGCCACCAGTACCCCGCGATGGATGTCGGCGCTGTAGTACTTGCTCTCGAACGCCTTCGCGCGCGCGTCGGCTTCGCGGAATTCGAAGCCGCCCGACTTCTTCGCCAGCGTGCAGCTCCACCAGCCGGTCGGATAGCACGGCTGCGGGAACGGCAGCGTCTTGAACGTGGCGAAGCCGGCCTTGCGCATCTCGCCACGCATCTCGTTGATCAGATCGAGCAGCACCAGAGGCGATTCGGACTGCTGCACGAGGATGCCGTCATCCTTGAGCGCGCGAAAGCAGCTCTCGTAGAACGTTCTGTTGAACAGACCCTGGGCCGGACCGACCGGATCGGTCGAGTCGACGATGACGATGTCCACGCTGCCAGGCGCGCAGTTGGCCATGTAGGCGATGCCATCGTCGAACAGCAATTCCGCACGCGCGTCGCCATTGCTGTCGCACAGCTCCGGGAACCATTTCTCGGCCATGCGCGTGACCTGCTCGTCGATGTCGCACTGCACCGTCTTCTCGACGCGTGGGTGCTTGAGCACTTCGCGCAGCGTGCCGCAGTCGCCGCCGCCGATGATGACGACGTGCTTCGGGTCCACATGCGTGAACAGCGCCGGATGCGACATCATCTCGTGGTACAGGAAATTGTCGCGCGTGGTCAGCATGACCGCGCCGTCGATCAGCATCAGGTTGCCCCAGTCCGTGGTCTCGTAGATCTCGATCTTCTGGAACGGCGACTGCACCTCGTCGAGCTTGCGCGTGATGCGATAGCCGATGGCTGAACCGGCCGGCTCGAAGTTCTCGTATTTCCAGGTGGGCGTGGTCATCGCAGGTGTCCTGTGGGGTTGCGTCACGATCGGCACCCGTCGGCGACGGCGTGTGCTGCATGGCGAAGCATCGGCGCGGATTGTAACGGTCCGGCCAGCGTCTGCAGATGACTTCCCTTACGATGTCGCCTGCGGTGGGGATCGCAGGGGAGCGGGGCATGCCAACTGCCGAGGCGTATCGGGGACTGGTCGAACGGCTGCAGGTCGAGGCGCGCGAGTCGCCGCGGCGCTACAAGCTGAAACTGGCGTTGTTGGCAGCATTGGGATTTGCGGTACTGGGCTCGGTCTTGGGACTTGCCTTCGGCTTGCCGATCGCGCTGGTGGCGTATCTGCTTGGGACCGACGCCGAACTGCAGCCGCAGGCGTTCTTCGCACTGGTGGTCCCGCTCGCGTTCGGCGTATCGGTGTTGCACGCGTTGTGGGTCAGGATCGAAGCGCCGGCCGGCTATCGCCTGCGCCCCGACGATGCGCCGGCGCTGCAAACAGAGGTCGAACGACTGCGGCTGGCGATCGGTGCGCCCGCGCTGGAAGGTATCGTCATCGATGCGGAACTCAATGCCGCCGCCGCCAATGTGCCGCGCGTGCTCGGTCTGTTCGGGCACCGCCACTACCTGGTGCTCGGCTTGCCGCTCATGCAATTGCTGGACCGCGCCGAGCTGGCTTCGGTGATCGCGCACGAATTCGGTCATTTCGGCGCCAGCCATGGACGCTTCTCGGGGTGGATCTACCGTCTGCGCGCGAGCTGGTGCCGCCTGCTCGGCGGGCTGGCGGCGCGGAATTTCTGGACGGCGCGGATCTTCACCGCGTTCTTCGACTGGTATGCGCCGTACTTCAATGCCTACAGCTTCGTGCTCGCGCGCAGCAACGAATACCAGGCCGATGCGGCGGCCGTGCATGCGGAGGGAGCGGAGGCCGCGGCCAGCGCGCTGATCCGGGTGGAGTTGGCGACGCAACGACTGGACAAGGACTTCTGGCCGCGCGTGCGGGCAAGGTCGCGCGCGCAGCCGCGGCCGCCGGTGCAGGTGTACGGCGACATGGCCGATGCGCTGCGTCACGACGGACAACGCGATGTATCGCGCTTGCTGGCCACCAGCAGGGCCGATTCCGACCTCGAGGACACGCACCCCACGTTGCCGCAACGGCTGGCGGCGATGGGCGCCGCGCCGCTGCTACGGGACGGTGTGCATGTCGCGGCCGCGCAGGAAATGCTCGGCGATCTGGCGCCGATGCTGGAGCAGCGCTTGAACGATGAGTGGCGCCGGCAAGCCGAGGCCGATTGGTCGGCGGAATATTCCGCGGCCATGGCCCAACGTGCCCGGCTAGAAGCGCTCGAAGGCCGGCTGTCGCTGACGTCGGCCGAGGCAGTCGAGCATGCGCGGCTGGTGGACGAGCTGAGACCGGATTTCGATGCGATGCCGCTCTATCTGAAAG
>JACMKK010000216.1 GCA_014380115.1 Luteimonas sp.
CGCTCGCGCGCGCCAGCCAGCGGCGCGGCAGCGGCCGCGGTCAAATGCTTGGCGACGGCCGCATCGTCGTAATACTCGAGCGGGCGATACCAGACCGCCGCGCGCTCCGACATTTCCTTGAGCGTTTGCACGCGGTCGCGCAGCGCGATCACGACGTCGGCGGGCGCGGGGCCACTGGCGAGGTCGTACCCGTCGTTGTGCAGGTGCCACGCCAGGTGTTTCGCGACATCGGCCGGATCGTCGTGCTTCAGGTATTGCTGGTTGAGCCAGCCGAGCTTGGCGGTGTCGAAGCGCGACGCCGAATGGTTGACGTCCTCGATGCGGAACGACGTGCGCATCTCCTCGATCGAGAATATCTCCTGGTCGCCATGCGACCAGCCCAGGCGCACGAGATAGTTCAGCAGCGCATGCGGCAGGTAGCCGTCGTCGCGGTACTGCATCACGCCGACCGCGCCATGGCGCTTGCTGAGCTTGGTGCCGTCGGCACCGAGGATCATCGGCAGGTGCGCGAACGCCGGCACCGGCGCGCCGAGCGCGGCGTACAGGTTGACCTGGCGCGGCGTGTTGTTGACATGGTCGTCGCCGCGGATCACGTCGGTGATCTTCATGTCGAGATCGTCGACGACGACGGCGAAATTGTAGGTCGGGAAGCCGTCGGAACGGATCAGCACCAGGTCGTCGAGCTCGGTGTTGCTCCAGGTGATGCGGCCCTTGACCTTGTCGTCGAACGAGACGTCGCCGGTGAGCGGGTTCTTGAAGCGGATGACCTTGTTGGGATCGTCGCGCTCGGGCAGGCTCATCTCGCGTGCACGGCCGTCGTAGCGCGGCTTGTTGCCGGCGGCCTGCGCGGCCTCGCGCATTGCATCGATTTCCTCGCGGCTCTCGTAGGCGTAGTAGGCCTTGCCGGCCTGCACCAGTTCGCTGGCGACCTGGCGGTAACGGTCGTAGCGATCGGTCTGGTAGATCGGGCCCTCGTCGGCATCCAGGCCAAGCCACGACATGCCGTCGAGGATCGCCTGCACGGCCTCCTGCGTGCTGCGCTCGCGATCGGTGTCCTCGATGCGCAGGATGAACGTACCGCCGCGACGGCGCGCTTCCAGCCAGCAGTACAACGCGGTGCGTGCGCCACCGATGTGGAGGTAACCGGTGGGACTGGGTGCGAAGCGGGTGCGGCAGGTCATCGTGGCGCCATGGATGCGGAATGCGGGGATTTTACCGGAGTGATGGCCCGAGCTTCGGGCGTGGCAGGCGCACCTTGCTTTTTGGCGGGCAAGGGCGGGCGCTCTCAGCCCTACAATGCGGCCATGACCACCTTATTCATCTCCGACCTGCACCTCGACCCCACCCGGCCGGACATCACGCAATTGTTCGGCCAGTTCATCGACCAGGAAGCACGCGGCGCACACGCGCTCTACGTTCTCGGCGACCTGTTCGAAGCCTGGGTCGGCGACGACGATCCGTCCGACGTCGGCGCCTACGTCGCCGACAAGTTGCGCGGGCTGCGCGATCGCGGCGTGCCGATCTATTTCATCCGCGGCAATCGCGATTTCCTGCTCGGCGACGACTATGCGCGTCGTGCCGGCATGACGATCCTGCCCGACCCCGCCGTCGTCCAGCTGGAAGGCAAGCCGACGCTGCTGATGCATGGCGACCTGCTGTGCACCGACGATGTCGCCTATCAGCAGTTCCGTGCGCAGACCCGCAATCCGGATTGGCAGCGCCAGTTCCTCTCACAACCGCTGGCCGCACGCCTGGCCTTCGCACAGCAGGCGCGCGCGGCCAGCCAGGCGCACCAGAGCGGCCTGCGCGATGCCGGGACGATGGAGACGATCACCGACGTGTCGCCGCAGACGGTTGCCACGACCTTCAGCCGTTATGGCATCGACACGATGATCCATGGCCATACGCATCGTCCGGCGATTCACGAGGTCGACGTGCACGACCGCGCCTGTCGGCGCATCGTGCTCGGCGACTGGTACACGCAAGGGTCGGTGTTGCGCGTCGACGCCCAGGGCGCGGAGTTGTCCTCGCTGTAACCCTGCTGTTGCCCCCTTTGAAAAAGGGGGCAGCGCGGCGCCAAGCGCCAAGCTGGGGATCTGCTTTTCGCGGTGATCCGGATGGGCTCGTGACGCGTCACCCAAGATCAAGAGCAAATCCCCTGTCATCCGCTGCGCGGATGCCCGCCCCCTTTTTCAAAGGGGGCAACAGCCGTTCAATCGCGACGTCCGGCTAGTGCATCGGCACCCTGCGCCAGACCAGATCTTCGTTGTCGCGGCGGTCGACCAAGGCGTCTACCTTGCCACCCGCATCGCGGCGGAAAAACCGTTCTCCGCGCGGATGCCCCTTGCGCACGAAACGGTCGCCGCCGATCGGCAGCAATTCGTCCCTGGGGCGCGCATCGCGCTGGCTGTAGAGGCGACCGCCCTCGCGGGTGACCACCAGCGCGGCATCGGCCCCGAGTTCATAGCGGCCCACATAAGCGTCGTAGCTCACGGTATCGCCGCGTACTGCATCGACGCGTACAGCCCCGAGTTCCGCGGGGATCACCTGGATCTGCTTGGCAAACAGCAGCCACTGACCGTCGACGCGCCGGTAGACATCCGTCGCGCGAAACAGCGTGTGCAGCGTCTGCCCATACAGCTTCAACGACTCCGGCGTGTCGTAACTCAACACCGCCATGTCGCCATCCAGCGAGAATTTCGGGTTCGCAATGCGCAGCTCACCTTCGTAGCCGGCCGGCAGTGGGCGGATTTCCGACACCATTTCATCTTTCGTATAGACCTTGCCATCCTCGTCGGCGATCAGCGCACGCGGATGCAGGATGCGACGCCAGACTTCCGGCCTGCCGTAGGTGATGGCGTCGAGAAGTTCCTGTGCGAGGCCTTCGATCTGGCGTTGCGTGGGCTGCTGTTGCGAGGTTTGTTCCGTCGCGGTGGAGGCCTGCTTGGCTGAAGGTTCGGCGGCGCTTGCCGGCAACGACACAATGAGCAGCGCCGCGGCCAGCGAAAGGCATGCGAAGCGCATGGCAGGCTCCTGGCTTTGAAAAGGGACGGGCCGCCAATCTAGTCCCCCGATCCCTGCGATGCGATGTTCCGGATGTAACGGGACCAATGCCGGATGCCAGCAGAGCCAATCGACTCCCGTCAGCGCGACAACGCTCTCAGCGCATCGAGTTCTTCGATGCTGAATCCTGCTGCACTGCGCGCCTGGACGTTGAACGGCCCATGCAAAGCACCACCGACGTATTCCACGAGCAGTTCGCGGAAGCGCGCCCCGGGCTCGCAGCCGGCGCGATCGCAGA
>JACMKK010000217.1 GCA_014380115.1 Luteimonas sp.
ACGGTGTAGAACGCGGTGATCGAGCCCGTGTCGTTGTTGCCGGCGCGTTCGAACAGCCGCGGCAACGTGCTGAATACCGATGGCGGATAGCCGCGCCGCGCCGGCGGTTCGCCGACCGCGAGGCCGACGTCGCGCAACGCACGCGCGAAGCGCGTGACCGAGTCGAGCAGCAGCAGCACGCGTTTGCCGCGATCGCGGAAATGCTCGGCGATGGCGGTTGCGACCCAGGCCGCGCGGCTGCGCTCGAGCGCGGGCCGGTCGGACGTGGCGACGACGATGATCGAGCGCGCCAGGCCTTCGGCGCCGAGGTTGTCGTGGATGAATTCGTTGACTTCGCGGCCGCGTTCGCCGACCAGGGTGATCACGTTGACGTCGGATTCGCCGCCACGCGCGAGCATGCCGAGCAGGGTGCTCTTGCCGCCACCGGCCACCGAGAAGATACCGACGCGCTGGCCTTCGCCTGCGGTCATCACCGTATCGATCGCGCGTACGCCGGTCGAGAACGGTTTGTCGATCAGCTTGCGCGACAACGGATTGGGCGAGGCGGCGTAGATCGGCATCTCCACGGTCGCACCGACGATCGGGCCGAGGCCGTCGATCGGGTGTCCGTGTGCATCGAGGATGCGGCCGAGCAGGCCGTCGCCGGCGCGCACGCCGGCCTGGCGGCCGGTCGCGATCACTTCGGTGGTCGAGGAGACGCCGTCGAGCGCGCCGAGCGGCGTGAGCAAGGTGTGCTGGCGCGAGACGCCGACCACTTCGGCGGCAAGATGGAAGCCCGGATCGCCATCACCACGTGGATTACGCAGTTCGCACAACTCGCCGATCGCGGCCTTCAGGCCGGTGGCGCGGATCAGCGTGCCGTACGCCTCGGCGACGCGGCCGACGCGCTCGATCGTGTGGACCTTGGCGAGCGCGCTCAGCAGCGGGTCGATGCCCGGCGGCGACGCCGTGCCGAGATCGATCTGCGGCAGCGCCTGCGGGCCGGTCACGACACCACCGTCGCGTTGGCGTTGACGAGCGCAGCGCGGATGCCTTCGATCTGCTGGGCGATGCCGGCGCGCACTTCGCCAGCCTCCGATACGATCACGCAGCTCAACGGATCCAGGCTCTCGTCGTCGACCAGTTCGATCACGCCGACCGCCGGATGCGCCTGGCGCACGGCGCCGAGGCCCGCGCCGACCTGTTCGCGCACCGATGGATGCACGCGGATCAGCAGGAACTGTTCGGCCTGCGCTGCTTCCACCGCCTGCAGCACCAGCGGTGGCACGACCTTGCCCGGGTCGAAGTCGGGCGCGATGCGCGCGACGATGGCGCAGGCGAGTTCGGCAATGCGCCCGTGCGCTTCGCCGAGCACGCGCGCGCGGCGTTCGTTGAGCGAGGCGAGCTGTTCGGCCATCTGCTGCTGCGCACGCGCGAAGCCTTCGGCAAAACCCGCCGACGTGCCTGCCTTGCGCGCCTGCGCGATCTCGTCGCCGGCCTGCGCGTACAGCGCGTTGATGCGTGCCAGCAAGGTATCGATCTGCTCGAGCTTGCTCCATTCCTGCGCAGACACGACGTTCGCGGCCAACGCGCGCTCGAAGCGTCGTGGCTCGAACACGGCCACCGCGCCCGTGTGCGACGACGCTGCTGCTGCGGCATCGCCGTGCGCTGCGGCGGCGGGGGCGGCTTTCAGGATTGCGCTTTCGGCTGCCATCGTCTTCCTGTGATCTCGTTGATGGTCACGCCGCTGCGCGCGCGGCGTGGTGCATGAACAGCATCGTGACCGGCTTGTCCGGCAGGTGCGCTTCGGCGACGGCTTCCTGTGGGTGCAGCAGCATCAGCCATTCACCCAGCGCGGGATCATCGCGGCCAGCATCGTTGCGTACAGCGGCGGCGCGCACTTCGTTGCGGCCCTGCCGGTCGAACAGCGCCAGCAGGTTCGCGTGGTCGCCCGCATCACTGCCCAGTGCGGCACCCAGTTCGCTCTTGAGGCGCTTGCCGATCGCAGCGCTGACGCGGCCGTCCCAGACGCTCTGGTCGAGCGCGAGCAGGTAACTGTTGCCGAGCACGTGGCGCAGGCGGCGCACCGGTTCGCGACGGACCTCGGCGCGGATCGCGGGCGCGAACGCCAGCGTGCCGAGG
>JACMKK010000015.1 GCA_014380115.1 Luteimonas sp.
CAGGCGCAACCAGCGCACGACGGTCGCCTCGTCGTCGACATGGATCGGGCGATGCATGAAACGCCAGGCCGACAGGCCGATGAAGCCGAGCAACAAGCCCCAGCTGGCCAGCGGCGCGCGCGAGAAGGCGTCACCGTAGATTCCGACCAGCAACCACGCAGCGGCATAGAACGGGCCGCCGGTCAGCGCGCGCTGATAGGTGTCGGCCATCTCCTGGGTCAGCCGGCGGGTCTGGATGAATTTCATTGGGGCGGAGAATACCGGGAAGAACAAGGCGAGATAGGGACCTGCAGGGCGGATCCCCGATTTCGCGCTGATGAGCCGATCCGAAGGCCCGCATCCCGGGTTGACCCTGCTAGATTCAGTCCACCGGGCCATCCGGACGAGGAGTGCGCCGTGGCGGCAGGAACGCAGGATCTGGAGTTGTTCGTGCGCGAGGCGCTTTCGAAAGGCGCGTCGAAGGATGCGATCGAGGCGGCGCTGGCCTCGGCGGGTTGGGCGCCGGAGCAGACGCGCAGTGCGTTGAACGCCTATGCCGATGTCGCGTTCGCGGTGCCGGTCCCCAAACCGCGGCCGTGGCTCTCGGCGCGCGAGGCTTTTCTATATCTGGTCCTGTTCGCCACGCTCTACGTCGCGGCCTGGCACCTCGGTAGCCTGCTGTTCGACCTGATCAATCGCGCCTGGCCGGATCCGGCCGACAATGCATTCGCCTACGGGCGCCTCAGGGAGTCGATGCGCTGGTCGACGGCGTCGGTGATCATCGCCTTCCCGGTCTTCGTGTTCGTCGCTCGCTATCTGGGCAGGGAACTCGCGCGCAATCCCGTGAAGCGGCTTTCGGCGGTCCGCCGCTGGCTGACCTACCTGACCCTGTTCGTCGCCGCGAGCGCGCTGATCGGCGACATGATCACGCTCGTCTACAACCTGCTCGGCGGCGAGCTGACGCTGCGCTTCGTGCTCAAGGTGCTGGTGGCTGCCGTGATCGCCGGCGCCATCTTCGGTTACTACCTCTTCGACTTGCGTCGCGAGGAGCGCGAGGCATGAACGAGGCAAGGAACGGCCGCTGGCTCATGATCGCCGCCTGCCTCGTCGTTGCTGCGACCCTGGCGGCCGCGATCCTCGTCATGGGCTCGCCCGCGGTGCAACGCGAAGCGAAGCTGGACCAGAGGCGTATCGCCGACCTGACGCGGATCGCCCGGCTCGCCGACGGCTATTTCGAACGCAGCGGCAAGCTTCCGCCGGACCTGGCGATCCTTGCGAACCAGCCCGGGCGACGCTTGTCGATAGCCGATCCGGTCGACGGCTCGCCTTACGCCTACGAGGTCACGGGCAATCGGACGTTTCGCCTGTGCGCGGTATTCGCCACCGATACTGCGAAGACGTTCGAAGCGCCCGAGCGATGGACCGACGAATGGAGCCACGGCGAGGGGCGACAGTGTTTCGATCGCAAGGCCAACGACGACGCCAAGACCAACTAAGCCGTAGCGTTCGATAAATGAACCGAACCGTTTTGGCCGCTGTCTTGAACCAGCCTCACGAATGAATCAATGCGTGCGCCGCAGCAACGGCATCGAGGCAGGCCCAAGTATTCGGCGCAGGCACCGCACCATATGACTCTGATGCGCGAAGCCCGCATCCAGCGCGACTTGGCTGGCGGGCAGATCGCGCTGTA
>JACMKK010000218.1 GCA_014380115.1 Luteimonas sp.
CCGGGCGCTCGCCCGAGGCCATGATGACGGGGCAGGTGCGCGCCGACGCCGTGCCGGTACCCGTACGTGCGGAGCAGAGCGTGCTCGATCGCATGCTCGCGCTGCTGCGCCCCGCTTCCGACATCGCGCGCCAGGCCTTGCCGGCGCTGGTCGCGCGTGAAGCCGTGCAGCAGGCCCTGCCCCTGGCCGTCACGCCACCCCTGTCGGCGCCGCCATCGCAGGCCGTCGCCGAAGCACGCGTCATGGGCGTGGTCGGCAACGAGCGTCCGTCGGTGACACGCACGGATACGGTCATGGGGCCCGCCTATACGGGCACGGGCCCGACGCGCCGCGGCGGTCGCCTCGATGGCTTCCAGGCGATGCTCAAGCGCATGCGCCTGGCCCTGGCCACCGGCGCCGATCCGCAGGACGTGCGCAACCTGCGTCCGGACAACGACGCCTGGTTCGCCCTGCAATGGGTGTTCTGGGTGCTGGCGATCGTCGCTTACGGCTGTCTGGCGCTTGCGATGGTCGCGTTGCTGGCCGGCAGCGGTTACGGCCTGCTGGAAAACGTGGACCTCGGTCGTGGTCACTACGGATTCGCGTTCGTCGGCCTGCTCGCCGGCGCCGGGGCATGGTGGCTCGGGCGCAGGATCTCGCGGCGCTGATCGCTGATCGAGTCCTGCAAATCGTGTCCTGAAGCGCGGCGCGTGTCTGGATGGAATCGTGCTGACCGAATCCCTTGCGGTTATCCGACCGTAGCCTGTCCGAAACTGAGCCTGTTGCCACTCGAGTCTTCGATCGTGAAGTCGCTCATTCCATAGGGCCGATCAGCCAGCGCAACGGTGATCTTCGCGCCGAGCTGTTGCAGCTGCGCGTAATAGTCGCCGATCGCAGCGATCCGGAAGTACGCATGCGAGGGACCCTGCGTGGTGGCGGCCGAATGCTGCGCGAGGTTCACCTCGACGCGATCGCGGCAGACGCTGGCGATGTGCGGCGGCTCGCCCCAGGACCAGCCGAGATCGAATCCCAGGACGGCCTGATAGAACTCCAGCGCCTGCGGCAAGTCGTGCACGACGAAGATGGGCGTCACTGATTCGAATGCGATGGGCCTGGCGCTCATGTGCGATTCCGTCGTCTTTGGCGACGCCTGCGGTTGTACTCCAGAAGCGCGTGGACATCAGCGTAGCGACGCCGTCCTCTCAAGCAAAAAGAAACGCCATGCATAAGCATGGCGTTTCCCCGGTCGCAGCGGCGGGACAGGCGTCCCGCCGTGCGGATGCGGTGCTTACTGCTTGCGAGCCATCGCCGCCTGGGCTTCGCCCATCGACTTCAGCGCGGTGCTGACTGCATTGAGGAACATCGAGTACATCTGGCTCTGCACGGTCAGTTCGGTGGAATCGGCCGCGCTCGGCTTGTCGCCGATCGACTCGGCCTTCTGCATCAGCGCATCGCCGACGCGCTCGATCAGCTTGCCCATCGCCGTGGCGAACGCGACCAGCCAGCCACCTGCGCCTGCCGAGGCGCCGCGCCTGCTGGTGCCCGACTCGCTGGTGCCGTCGGTTTCGCGGATATCACGTGTCTGCTGGGTGACGATCCACTGGGTCCAATTCGTATCGTTCGACATTTCAGCTCTCCTGACCTTCTCGTGGTTGATCCGCTCATGTCGTGAATCGGACTGAAGCGGCAATCTGTGGGCTTACGGGAACGATTATCGGCCGTTGCCCGGGCCGATCTAGCTGGGGCGTACCCTAGCTAGGACGCGCCCCAGCGCCCGTTCAGCGGCGCGGCCGGCGCGCCTGCAGGCTGCCGGCGAGGTGCGGCGGAATCGCGTCCTGGCCCAGCGTCTGCGGCGCCGCATCGGCCTTGGCTGCGGCGGCCTGTCCGGCCAGCCATTCCAGTGCCTTGTCCTCACCGTCGCTGCTGCGGCGCTTGGCGAATTCCATGGCGCGCTGCATCGATTCGCTTTCCAGCGGCTCTTCGAACTGGCGCTTGAGATTGGCGCTGTCGCCCGCACCGATGACGCGGTTCTGCTGCAGCAGCTCCAGCGTGCTGCGCAGGCTCTCGCGCACGGTGTCGGCATCGGCCGGCGGTGCGGTCAGGATTGCCGGGTCGTTGAGCGCGTCGGTGAAATGGCGGAGCAGGGCGTCGCGGTCGGCGGCATCGATCTCGCGCTCTTCGCCGAGCAGGTTCTCGAATTCGGCGAGCAGACGCTTGCGGGCTTGCTCGGTGAGTTGCGCATCGGCTTGTGGTGACATGGCGCGGTTCCTCGACTGTGTTGGTGTTGAAAAAGCAGCGTGAAAGAGAATGGGTGATGCAGGTTGCGTGGGCGACGCCGTCCGGCCTCGCGCTAGCGCGACACGAAGCCGCGTTCGGTCAACGCCAGCGCGCGTACGTCCATGCCGACGCGCTGCCCGAGCGCCGTCGCGCCGGCGCGCAAGGTTGCGCGATCGGCCGCGGTATCGGCAGTGCGCCAGGCGCGATGGAGCAAGGCGCCGAGCAGGGCGACGGTTTCCGCCGTTTCCTGCTTCTGAGCGTTATCCATCGCCGGCGGCGCCGGGCCGTTGCCGGCATACGCATCGCGCAGTCTGTTGCGCATCGCGCTGTAGACCAGCTTGCGGTCGGGCATCGCCCCACCGTTGGCCACGCTCCACAGGTCGACGAGGAAGGCGTTCTGCACGTCGCCGACATTGCCGGCCGAATAGCCGGACGTCGCCAGGTACTGACCGTATTGCCGTTGCAGGGCACCGGACTGCAGCGTCTTCGACATCTGCGCGCGATCGGCGCCCAACTGGCGCGCGAGCAGGTCGCGGAAGGCCGGGCTCGAGGCGATGCCCGGCGCGAACATCGCAAGCGTCTTCGGACGCGCAGCAGCGTCGCGGCCACTGAGCACGTCCATCAGTGCCGCATGGATCGTCGTGGTGATGCGCGGCGAACGCGCGAACGTCAGGTCGGGGAGCGGTCGAGAGGAAGCCGACGTCGCCGGTCGTGTGGCCAGGACCGTGGTCTTGCGCGTGTCGCGCTGCTGCTTCGCCCTGTCGGCCTTGCCCGACTCGTCGCCGCGGTGCCGCATGATCTGCGATTGCGTGTAGGCGCCGACCGCGTCCACGTATGGCATGCCATCGACCTGTGCATGCGCATGGGCCATCGGCAATGCGAGGAGCGCGGTCGCGAGGAGCGCCTTGCCTGTGGTGGTCATGTCGATCTCCCTGTCGACGCCCGGGGACGGCGTCGCGAAACTTCCACGCCCTATCGATACCAGAAGCCTTGCCGCGGCAGGTTAACCACGCGTGATCGCGGACTTCGGAACATGACGATTCGCGACGCATGGACTGTGATAGGTCGCCGGGCGATGACTTCACGGGGATGACTTCCCGATGACTTCCGGCGCGATACCTTCATGAATGCGTCACGCAATCTTCTCGCGCGCATGCTGAAAAACAGGAAAACACCCGCGAGATCCCTCTCGCGGATGCCCCAATCCACGCATGGACGATGCATCCGGTCGTTCGACCTCGATGCAGCGGTGCACGCTTTCTTTGTGTCATTCCGGCGGCGCGTTCCTCACCACGGACAGCGAATCGACGACGCGGCGCGACTGCGCCCCGTCGCGTTCGCCGAGCGCGCGTGCCGTCGCCGCCAGCCATTCGTCCGCGCTGGCCTGGCCATCCCTTGCGACCCGGCTCTCGTACTCCGGCACGATGCGCTTGAGCTCGTCCTCGAGCGTGCTGCGATGCTCGTCGAGATGGCGGATCAGCGTGTTCTGGTCGTCGCCGTCGATCACGCCGTCCTGGCGGAGCTGGTCGAGTCCGTCGACCCAGGCCTGACGCTCGGATTGGCGCGGATCAGCCATGGCTCAACTCCCGTAGCCGACGCCGAAGCCGCTGCCGTAGCTGGAATTGAACAGGCTCTGTGCCATCTGTGAGAAACCGGAATCGGCGCTGGCGCTGCTGGTCTGGCCGTTGACGGCTTGTCCGAGCATGTCGCCGATCATGCCGCCAACCATGGCGCCGACAGGACCACCGATCATGCCGCCGAGAATTTGGCCTGCGGCCTGGAAGATATCGCTGGACATGGTGTCCTCCTGCTATGTGGGTCGATTGAAGCGTGGGGAAAACGGGTGCTTCTTCTACGCAAGGCCAGTGTCGGCACGCGATCGATGCGTTCCAAGCTAGGACGTGCCCGATCTAGGGTTGACCCGAGGTAAGCCCGCAGCAGGCTTCGCGCCCGGCGCACGCAACACGGCCCCGCGATCGCGCTATAACGCGGCATGGTCCCTGACCCGCCCGAGCCGAACGATCCGCGCGCTGCAGAAGGCGTGCGCTTGCGTCCCGAGGAGCTGCGTCTCGAGGAGCTGCGTCCCGAAGAACTGCGTCGCGAGGATTACCCCGCACGCGAGTTCCTGCGCACGCGGCGCATGCTGCTGCGCGAGTTCGGCTATCGGCACATGATCGACCTGCTCGCGCTCGGCCGCGAAGAACGCATCACGCGCTGGCTGCTCGACGGGCCGTTGCGGACGCCGGCGGACGTCGTCGCGCTGGTGGTGGCGGCCAACCGCTTGTACGTCGAGCAGCCGGGGCTCGGCTACTGGCATGCCTCGAGTCGGGACCAGGGCTTCATCGGCCTGTTCTCGCTGACGCCGCAACCAGGCAGCGACGCGATCGGCATCGGCGCACGCCTGTTGCCGCGTGCATGGGGCGGAGGTTATGCGCTCGAAGGCGGTGCGGCGCTGTGCGAACACGCGTTCGCGACCTTGCGTACGCCTACCGTCGTCGGCCTGTGCGATCCGCGCAATCGCTCGGTGCCGCCGCTGCTTGCGCGGCTGGGTTTTCTGGCGGACGGGCAAGGCGAACAGTTCGGCAAGCCGGCGTTGCGCTTCGTGCTGCGCCGCGAACATTGGCGCGGCGCGCGCGGTCGCCGCGAAGGTGTCGATCAGGGTGGCGCAGGCGAGTAGCCCTGGCCGTCGTACTTGTTGTCGGCGACCAGCGCGCTGCGGCCGCCGGCAATCTGCATGCGCAGGTCGC
>JACMKK010000219.1 GCA_014380115.1 Luteimonas sp.
CTTCCGCGTCAATATATTCAGACAGCGCGGCGCGTGCGGCATGGTCATCCGCCACATCAAGTTCAAGCTGCCGACGATCGAGGAGCTCGGGCTGCCGGAGGAGCTGAAAGACCTCGTCATGGACAAGCGTGGGCTCATCATGGTCGTCGGCGCGACCGGCTCGGGGAAATCGAGCTCGCTCGCCGCGATGATCGACCATCGCAATGCCACGTCGCCCGGCCATATCATCACCATCGAGGATCCGGTCGAGTACGCGCACCGTTCCAAGAAGTCGCTGGTCACGCATCGCGAGGTCGGCGTCGACACGCATTCGTGGCATCACGCGCTGAAGAATGCGTTGCGACAGGCGCCGGACGTGATCCTGGTCGGCGAGATCCGCGACGCCGAGACCATGGAACACGCGATCGCGTTCGCCGAGACCGGTCACCTGTGCCTGAGCACGCTGCACGCCAACAGCGCCAGCCAGACCATGGAGCGCATCATCAACTTCTTCCCCGAAGAGCGCCGCACGCAGTTGCTGATGGACCTGTCGGCCAACCTGCGCGCGATCGTCTCGCAGCGGTTGGTGCGGACCGAGGACGGCAAGGGACGCGTGGCCGCGATCGAGATCCTGCTCAACACGCCGACCATCGCCGAGAAGATCTTCAAGGGCGAGTTCAACGAGCTGAAAGGCGTGATGACCAAGTCGCGCGAACTCGGCATGCGCACCTTCGACTGGGCGCTGTTCGAGTTGTACAACGAGGGCAAGATCTCCTACGACGAGGCGATTCGCAACGCCGACTCGGCCAACGAACTGCGCCTCAGCATCAAGCTCAAGAGCACGCGTGGCGAACCAGCCGCGGCCGCCGGCCTGGCGCTGGCGATGGACGACATGCACACGCCCGAGAAAATCGAAGCGTTGCGCCAGGAGGAGTTGCACAAGCAACAGCACAAACGTGAGGAGCTGGAACTGGCGGCATTGCAGCGCACGAAGCTGGCGCAGCAGCAGCCGTCGGATCTTTACCGCGCCTGAAGATCCCGCTTGCAGCTCGAGCTAGAGCATCCGCCAGCGAGCGCTGTCAGCGGTTTCTCCTTCTGCCAACACAGCTTGGTCTAGGCTGCCGCCACACGGCTGTGAAGCTGCCCTGGCAGCCTGCGTTCGCAGCCGTCTCCCGTCCCCGGCGCGAGGCAAGATGCGACAGCCTTCTGGTCTTCAGCGACACGGCCGACTGATCGGCGACCTGCTGGTCGTGACGATCCTCGTCGCGGTGACGTCCTGGCTATCGCTGACGTTGACGCGCTCGCCCAGTGGGATCGCCTCGGTGTGGGTGGCGAATGCATTGCTGGCCGGATGGCTGCTGTCCCGTCCGACGCGATCCTGGCCGGGCTACGTGGCAGCGGGGCTCTTCGCCTACATCCTCGCGCGCGAACTGGCAGGCGACCCGTTCGCGTACGCCTGCGTGGCCAGCATCGCCAACCTGGTCGAAGTCCTGCTCGTCGCAGGTTTCATCCGGCACTGGGTTCCGGACATCGGCGATCCGAAAAAATGGCTGACCCTCGGTCGCGTCGCGACCCTCAGCACGCTGGCTGCGTGCGCGGTGTCGGGCCTGATCGCCAGCGCTGCGGCGTCGATCGTTGCAGGCGATCGGTTGCTCACTTTCATGGTCTGGTATCCCGCTCACGTGATCGGAATGGTGGTGGTCGGAACCCTCACCCTGGTGGTGCATCGCGAAGGCTTCGGCCTGCTGGGTCGGCCCGGGCGGCGCCTGGATTTCGCATTCAACATGCTGCTGATCGCGATCGTAGTCGGCGCGATCTTTTCCCAGAACACCTTCCCCCTCTTGTTCATGGCGTTTCCGCCCTTGCTGTGGGCAGCCTATCGGCACCGTTTCGCGGGCGTGGTCGGCGGAACCGCGATCCTGACGCTGATCAGCGGCATCGCCACCGCGCTCGGCCACGGGCCGGCGATGCTGAGCGGCTCCGTCGGCGAAACGGGTCGCACGTTCCTGCTGCAGGTATTCATCGGTGCCGCGTGCGTGCTGACGTTCCCGGTCGCGCTGATCATGGCCGATCTCTCCAGGCTCAACGCGCGGCTTCGCGACCGTGAAGCCCGCTACCGGATGCTCGCCGACTATTCCCAGGATGTGGTCGTGCGCATGCGCATGGACGGGGAGCGACTTTACGTCTCGCCGTCGGCGAAGGACGTCCTCGGATGGGAACCGGACGAACTGTTGAATTCGCGCTGGGACCTGCTGCATCCCGACGATGTCGCGGAACAGAAGAGTGCGATGGCGAACCTGCTCGCGGCAGGCATCCCCACCAGTGCGAAGTACCGCTTTCGCCACAAGGATGGGCGTTATCTCTGGGTCGAGGCCGTGATGCGCCTGATTCCGAGCATGGATCGGGACGGTGGGATGGACATCATTTACGCCGGTCGCGACATCAGCAAGCGCGTGGCCGCGGAGGAAGCGCTCGAGGCCAGTCGGCTGGAACTCGAGACCCTGGCCCGCGTCGACAGTCTGACGAATCTGGCAAACCGACGTCAGTTCGACGAACGGCTGCTGTTGGCTCTGGAGAGGAGCCGGCGGCAGCTGCTGCCGATCGCACTGATCTACCTCGATATCGATCATTTCAAACAGATCAACGATAGTTTCGGTCACGCCGCGGGCGATGCCGTGCTGAAGGATTTTGCCCGGCGCCTGGTCGCGTGCGTGCGCGCGGGGGACCTGGTCGCGCGCCTCGGAGGCGACGAGTTCGCGGTGCTGATCGAGGATGCCGCCACGGCGCAAGTCGCCGAGGTCATCGCCCGCAAGTTGCTCGACACCATGAACCAGGATGTCGTCATCGACGGTGTAAATGTCCCCGTGACCTCCAGCATCGGCATCGCCTTCTCCGCAAGCGCGACGAACGATAAGACCTTGATGTCGTTCGCTGATCAGGCGCTCTATGCCGCCAAAGCCGCGGGCAGGAACACGTACCGGCTGGCGCCGCTGCAATGAGGGTGCCATTGGAGCGTCATGCTTGCGCCGGTACGCGGCGTGTCCAACTCCACTTCAGGTTCACGCCGAGCGTGCCCAGCACGATCAGCGCGACGCCGGCGATCTGCACCGGCACCAGCACCTGGCCATACAACACGTAATCCAGTAACAACGCGATCACCGGATAGACGAAGGCGAGCACGGCGATCGTGACCACGGGCAGCCGCGGATACGCCGAATAGAACAGCACGTAACACACGCCGCTATGGATCAGGCCCAGTCCCGCCAACCACCACCAGTGCGGCCCGATCACGGCGACCGCGGCGTAGTCGGTGAACGGCGCCAGCAGCGCCACGCCGACCATGCACTGGACCAGCACCACCGCGAGCGGACGCTCCCGGCTGATGCTGCGCGACATCAGCAGCGAGGCCCCACACAGGATCGCCGCCACGAGCACCAGGCCGATGCCGAACAGGTAGTCGGCATCGGCGTTGCCGAACAGCTTGCCGGGATCGGCCGACAGCACCACGCCGGCGAATGCGACGACGGTCCAGGCCAGGTCCGCCGGCCGCGTGCGCTCGCCCAGGAACAGCGCCGCCAGCGCCAGCATCGCGAACGGGAAGAAGTGATAAACCAGCGTGGCGACACCGATCGACGAACGCGCCATGCCGGCGAACAGCGCCACCCAATTCAGCACCAGCAGTACGCCGCTGACGATCGCACCGCGGATCAAGGTGCGTTCGGCAAGCAAGCCACGCAGGTCACCGCGCGCGATGCCCCACGCCAGCAGGAACAAGCTGCCGAATACGCAGCGGAAGAACACCGTCGTGATCGGGTCCTGCCCGCCCTCGTGCGCGAATACGCCGACCGATCCGATCAGCAGTTCGGCGACGAACAACTGGATCAGCGCGGTGCGCGACTCTCGGCTGGAAACGGCATTCATACGGCGGGCATCCGGCTTGGAAGGCACAGGCTAGATGGCCTCGCGCGACCGGTACAGATGCAGTTATGATCGATACGTACCAGTACAGATGCCATGCCCAGCGCCCTCCTCTACGAACGCCTCGCCGAACGCCTGCGCAACCAGATCCAGCGCGGCGTGCTGCGCGCGGGCGAACGCCTGCCTTCGCTGCGACGGTTAGGCAGCGAACAACGGGTGAGCCTGGCGACGGCCGTCGAGGCCTACATGCACCTCGAGCGCGAAGGCCTGATCGAGGCGCGACCACGGTCCGGTTACTACGTGCGATCGCCCGCCGCACCGGTGCCACGCGGTCTTGCCACGGTACGCAGCTCGCGCACGCCGCAACCGATCCGAAATCCGGCCCTGCTCGGCGTGCTCGACGTGCTCGGGCGCAAGGACGTGCTGCCGCTGCATGCCGCCACGCCCTCGCTCGCGTTACTGCCGGCGGCTGCACTCGTCGCGGCGACGACGCGCGCTTTGCGTCGCGAGCCAAATGCCGCGCTCGGCTATGCGGTGCCGCAGGGCCTCGCCGAACTGCGCCTGCACATCGCGCGACGCTATGCGCAAAGTGGGGTCTACGTCGATCCCGACGAAGTCATCATCACCGCCGGCGCGATGGAAGCGATCAGCCTGTCGCTGCGCACCGTCACAAGCCCAGGCGATGTCGTGCTGCTGGAGACGCCGACCTATTACGGACTGCTGCAGGCGGTCGCGGCGCTCGGCCTGCGCGTGATCGAGGTGCCGAACCGCGCCGGCCTCGGCATCGATGCGGCGCAGGTCGTCGCCCTGTTCGAACGCCATGCCGTGCGCGCCGCAGTACTGGTTCCGAATTTCAACAACCCCAGCGGCAGCCTCACCGGCGATGCCGACAAGCGCGCGCTGGTCGCGGCCTGCATCGCGCATGACGTGGTGCTGATCGAGGACGACCTCTATGGCGAACTCGGCTACTCCGGCGAGCGCCCCGCGCCGCTGCGCCGCTTCGCCGAAGGACAGGCGGGTCGCGGCGGTGTCATCACCTGCAGTTCGTTCTCGAAGATGCTCGCGCCCGGCTTGCGCGTGGGCTGGATCCTCGGCTCGCGCTGGACCGCAGAACTACTGCGCGCGAAGTGCTTCTCGACGGTCGCGACCGCGACGTTGCCGCAACTCGCAATTGCCGACTACCTGTCACGCCATGATTTCGATCGTGCCCTGCGCCGCCTGCGCCGCGAGCTGGCGACCAACGCGCAGCGCTACCGTGCTGCCATCGTCCGGCACTGGCCCGATGGCACCCGCGTCTCCGAGCCGGCCGGCGGCATGGCGCTGTGGCTGGAACTGCCGCAGCCCGCACAAGGCCAGGCGCTATTCGAGGCGGCGCTCGCAGCTGGCATCGGCACCCTGCCCGGCCACCTGTTTTCCAACCGCGGTGATTACGAGCATCACTTGCGACTGAGTTGCGGGCTGCCGTGGAGCGTGGAGATCGAACAAGCGCTGCGACGCCTCGGCCAATTGGTCCACGCGCAGGCCGCCTGAGCCGGACGCTCAGGTCTCGACCGGCACGGCGTCCTCGTCGATGGCTTCCGCTTCGGCGATCTTGCGTTGCTCCTGCTGCTGCAGCTGCCACATCTGCGCATAGTGGCCGCCGATCGCGAGCAGTTGCGCGTGGTGTCCGCGCTCGACGATGCGGCCGCTGTCCATCACCAGGATCTCGTCGGCATCCATCACCGTCGACAGCCGATGCGCGATGATCAGCGTGGTGCGACCCACCGCGATGCGATCGAGTTCGGCCTGGATGGAACGCTCCGACTTGGAGTCGAGCGCGGACGTCGCCTCGTCGAAGATCAGGATCGCCGGGTTCTTCAGCAGCGCGCGTGCGATGGCGACGCGCTGTTTCTCGCCGCCGGATAGTTTCAGGCCACGCTCGCCGACTTCGGATTCATAGCCGTCGGGCAGCGAGACGATCAGGTCGTGGATGTGCGCCGCGCGCGCGGCCTGTTCGACTTCCTCGCGGCTCGCGGACGGGCGGCCGTAGAGGATGTTGTAGTAGATCGTGTCGTTGAACAGCACCGTGTCCTGCGGCACGATCGCGATCGCGCTGCGCACCGAGGCCTGGGTGTAGTCGCGGATGTCGCGGGTCATGCCGTCCACGTCGCGGATGGTGATGCGGCCGCCATCGACGTCGTAGAACCGGTATAGCAACCGCGCCAGCGTCGACTTGCCGGAGCCGGAGTGCCCGACCACGGCGAGCGTGCCGCCTGGCTCGATGCCGAAGCTGACGTCCTGCAGGATCCTGCGCCGCGCGTCGTAGGCAAACTCGACGTGGTCGAACTCGATGCGCGGCTGCGCGGCGTGCAACGGCATCGAATCTTCGCGGTCCTGCACGTCCTGGCGCTCGTCGAGCAGGCCGAACAGGCGCTCGAGGTTGGTGAAGGCCTGTTTGACCTCGCGATACATCATGCCGAGCATGTTCAGCGGCGCCGACAGCTGCAGCAGGTAGGCGTTGACCAGCACCAGATCGCCGACGGTCATGCTGCCGTCGACCACGCCGGCCGCGGCGCGCCACATCATCGCGGTGACGCCGATCGCGACGATCGAGGTCTGGCCGAGGTTGAGCACGGCCAGGGTCTTGCGGCTCATCACCTGCGCGTTCTCGAGCTTCACCAGGTTCTCGTCGTAGCGTCGCGCCTCGTGCTCCTCGTTGCCGAAGTATTTGACGGTCTCGTAGTTGAGCAAGGAATCGACCGCACGCTCGTTGGCATGGGTATCGGCCTCGACCGAGGCGCGGTAATAGCGCGTGCGCCACTCGGTGATCGAGAACGTGAATGCGATGTAGGCCACCAGCGTGACCAGGGTGATGCCGACGAAGCCCCAGTCGTAGTTCCAGGCCAGCACGGCCGTCACCAGCGCCACTTCCAGGATCGTCGGCAGGATCGTGTACAGCGTCCAGTCGAGCAGGTCGGAGATCGCGGTGCCTCCCCTCTCCACGTCGCGGGCCACGCCGCCGGTGCGGCGCGCGAGGTGGAAGCGCAACGACAGCGCATGCAGGTGACGGAACACCTGCAGCGTCACGCGTCGCGACACCCGCGCCATGACGCGTGCGAACACGACCTGGCGCAATTCGGTGAACAACGTCACCGACAGGCGCGAGGCGCCATAGGCGACCAGTAGCGCGACCGGCAGCACCAGCAGCGTTGGCTGCACGCCCAGCCCATCGACCAGCCGCTTCAGCACCAACGGCACGGTGAGATTGGCGAGCTTGCCGGCGACGACCAGAGCCAGCGCCAGCGCGATGCGGCCGCTGTACGGCTTGAGAAATGGCAACAGGTCCCGCACCACCTGCCATTCGCCCCGGGCCAGCGTTGGGCGCACGACGGGGGTCGTGCCCGTTTGCTTGTCCTGATCGAGGTCGGGGGTCGGTGCTGCACGCGAAGGATCGGTCATGGTCTACAGATGGTGCCGCAAACCGGGACTTCAAAGGCGAACGCCGCTGCTCTGAGCAGCGGCGTTCTTTCCCAAGGCGTGCGTCACCGTGCCGAAGGCACCATCCCGGCCATCAGACCGCAGGCGGATCGGTCTCGCGCTCGGGGTGGCGGTGGCGTGCGATCGCAGCGATGAACCGCTCGATGCCGCGCTTCAGGGTCTTGGCTTCGGCCACGATGATGCCGGGATCTTCTTCGCCATCGGGCAGGATCCGGAACGCGCCCGCGCCTTCGAGCAAGGCCCTTGACTCACCGAGCACCATGATCGGCTTGCAATGGCGATAGGTGTCCTTGATGTACTCGGCGGTGTGCCCGACCTTCTTCAGCATGTCGATGCCTTCGGCGCCATCGGGCAACACCAGCGCATCGAAGACCACCGCGGGTTCGTTCTCCATCGACGCATCGGCATCGAGGACTTCGCCGCTCGCGGTCTTGAACGGACCTATGCGGATGCCGACCAGCCGCGGCACGGCGCCGGCCGCGAGCAGTTCGGCCTGCACTTTGGCCAAGGCCTCGCCATCGATGCCGTCGGCCACCAGCAACGCGATCTTGCGCGTGCGGATGCCGCCGTCGCCGGGGCGCGCAAGCAACGACAACGCCGGCGACTGCCTGACCTCGGGCCTGGGCACCTTGGCCAGTGCGCGGGGCATCGCCGCCGGTACCGCCATGCCCAGGCCTTCGGCGACCCCGGAGGCGAGTTTGTCGGAGACGTTGGCAAGCATCGAGACGACGCGTTCGCGGATCGCCGGCACGGTCAGCTTGCTCAGCTCGAAGCGGAATGCGGCAATGATGTGCGCCTGCTCGGTCGGGCTCTGGCTATCGAAGAATAATGCGGCCTGGTTGAAGTGCTCGGCGAATTTTTCCGGCTTGCCACGCACTTCGTCCTGCCGCACCTGCTCGGGAAACGAAACGAAGCCAGCGCTGCCTGCCTGGTAGGGACAGCCGCCACCGAGGCTATTGGGTTCATACGACACGCGACCGCGATGGATCGCCTGCCGGTGCATGCCGTCGCGCTGGTTGTTCTGCACGTTGGCGATCGGCGAGTTGATCGGGATCTCGTGGAAGTTGGGCCCGCCCAGTCGCGTGATCTGAGTATCGACATACGAATGGATCCGGCCCGCCAACAACGGGTCGTTGGTGAAGTCGATGCCCGGCACCACGTGCGCGGTGCAGAACGCGACCTGCTCGGTCTCGGCGAAGAAATTGTCGGGGTTGCGATTGAGCACCAGACGGCCGATGGGAGTCACCGGCACCAGTTCCTCCGGCACGATCTTGGTTGCATCGAGCACGTCGAAACTGAACTTGAGCGCCTGTTCTTCGGTGAACACCTGGATGCCCAGTTCCCATTCCGGGTATTCGCCCGCTTCGATCGCCTCCCACAGATCGCGGCGGTGGTAATCGGGGTCGGCGCCGGAGATCTTGACCGCCTCGTCCCAGACCAGCGAATGCGTGCCGAGCACGGGATTCCAGTGGAACTTGCAGAACACCGACTCGCCGGCCTCGTTGACCAGGCGGAAGGTGTGCACGCCGAAGCCCTGCATCATGCGGAAGCTGCGCGGAATCGCGCGATCGGACATCACCCACATCAGCATGTGCGTGGATTCGGGCATCAGCGAGACGAAATCCCAGAACGTGTCGTGCGCCGAGGCCGCCTGCGGCATGCCGTGGTGCGGTTCGGGCTTGACCGCGTGGACCAGGTCCGGGAATTTCATCGCATCCTGGATGAAGAACACCGGTATGTTGTTGCCGACCAGGTCCCAGTTGCCCTCGTCGGTGTAGAACTTCACCGCGAACCCGCGCACGTCGCGCGCGGTGTCCTTGGAGCCGCGTTCGCCGGCCACGGTTGAGAAGCGCACGAACACCGGCGTGATCTTGCCCGCCGCCTGGAACGGCGCTGCGCGCGTAAGCTTGGTCAGCGGCTTGTAGCACTCGAAGACTCCATGCGCGCCCGAGCCGCGCGCGTGCACGATGCGCTCGGGGATGCGTTCGTGGTCGAAGTGCGTGATCTTTTCGCGCAGGATGAAGTCTTTCAGCAGCGCCGGCCCGCGCAGTCCGGCCTTGAGCGAATTCTGGTTGTCGGCGACCGCCACGCCCTGGTTCGTGGTCAGGCGTTGTCCGGTGCCGTCGACGCGTACGCGCTCGAGCGGCGCCACGGTGGGATTCTGGCCCGGTGCGGCCGGCCCACCTGTCTTGTCCGAGCGATTGGCTTCGGCGAGCGTGCTCGCGCCGACCAGGTCGGACGGCGGCTGCACGCGTGCGCCTTCGGGCGGCGCCACCGCATTGTCGCGACCGTGCTCGGCGGCCTTGTTCGCGTTGAAGGGCATCGCCGCGGCGGTGGCTTCGGTGTCTGCGGCCTGTTGTGCGGGCAGATCGCCACTTCCCGACGGCGGCGCTTTCGACGCAGCACTGTCGGAGGCGCGGGCGGCGGCCTTGCCGGCGACGGTTTTCTTGGAGGAAGGACGTTTGGAAGCGGCCATTGAACAACTCGCGCGCGTGGGGGATGCTTGAAATTACGCAGCGCCGAGTGAAGCCTGCATCATCGCGATGGCGCTAATCTTCTCGCATGCACCTCCGACACCATGCGTTCGATCGCCGCGATGCGCGTCGAACGGTGCCGATTCACCGGATAGATGTCGTGCACGCGTCGCACGATGAACTATTCAGAATTCAGGCGGCGAATCGTCCGCAAGAGGCGACGGTGCCAACCTCGGAAAGCCGGGCATGAGCGTCTACGTCGACGACGCCGTGACCTTGTGGCGCGGCGAACGCTGGGCGCACCTGATGGCGGACACGCTCGACGAGCTGCACCTGTTTGCGGCGGCCCTCGGGCTGCCGCGGCGTGCGTTCCAGAACAAGACCAGCGGTGCGCATTACGACGTCACCACCGCGCTGCGCGACGAGGCGATCGCGCTTGGCGCAATCGCCATCTCGCGCCACCGCGACCGCGCGCAGGTGCGCGCGGTGATCCGCAACGCCAAGGCGCAGGGCCGCGACGGCGGCCCCGGAGTTCAGTCGAGCCGGCCGATGTAGTCGAGCTTGCCGACCGGCACGCCCTGCGCGCGCAGGATGTCGTAGGCCGTGGTCACGTGGAAGTAGAAGTTGGGCAGGGCGAACTCGAACAGGTAATCGGCGCCGGTGAACGTCGGCTTGAAGTTGCCGAAGTTCAGCACGATCGTGCGCGCCTCGCTGCCTGCCATCGCCGCTTCGTCGACGCTGTCGAGGTAGGCGATGGTCTTGGCGATGCGCAGGCGCAGGTCGTCCAGCGTGCGTTCGTCGTCGGCGAGCTTGGGCGAGGCCAGGCCGCTGAGCCGTTCGGCCGAGAGCTTGGAGGTGTCGCTCGCGCGTTGCACCTGACCGGCCAGCGTCAGCATGTCGGGCGCCAGGCGCGCATCGACCAGCGTCGCGGGATCGATCCCCGTTTCCAGCGCATGCGCCGCCGCCTTGTCGATCAGCGCCGAGAGCACGCGCAGTCCGCGCACGAGCACGGGAATCGTGGCGCGGTGCATCGAAACGGACATGGCATGCAACTCCTTTGCGTGGGAAGCGCGCATCTTATGCGGCGTTGCGCAGCCGCGGACCCTGGCTGCAGCGGGTTTCTGCATCCCAACTCACGTCAGCGAGGATCAGAACGCCTCGTTGCCCGCTCGCACCTCGACTCCCAGCGCCGGCGCCACGATGCGCATCGCCTCATCGTCGGTGCTCAACGTGATCCAGCCGGCATGGGCGTCGCCTTCGGTGTTCCACGTCCACAAGGTGTAGCCGTACTCGCGCAATCGATCGTAGGCGGTGGCCATCAGCGCCGGGACGTCGATGGTCTCGAGGAACTCGTCGTCGTCGGGATCTTCCAC
>JACMKK010000220.1 GCA_014380115.1 Luteimonas sp.
AGCGGTCGAGCGCATCGAAGTGCTGAAGGACGGCGCCTCGACGATCTACGGTTCCGACGCGATCGCCGGCGTGGTCAACATCATCCTGCGCCAGAATTTCGAAGGCGCCGAAGCCAATGCCTTCATCGGCCAATATGACAAGGGCGACGGCACGCGTCAGGCCTACGACTTCACCGTCGGCAGCGCCTCCGAGCGCTGGGCGTCGATGTTCGGCGTCGGCTACGTCAAGGAAGATCCGGTCATGGCAGGCGACCGCGAAATTTCCGCGGTCCCGCGCTTCGGCGCCAGCCCGGGCTTCGGCGGCAGCTCCACCAGGCCCGACGGCAAGTTCTGCATCCTGGATCTCAACACGTTCGCGTGCGCGCAGCCCGACGGCGAGTACGGCTTCTTCACCCCGACCGGTACCGGCACGTTCCGGCCGAACCTGGGCACCGTCGACAACTACAACTTCGCCCCGGACAACTACCTGCTGACGCCGCAGGAACGCATCTCGCTGTTCGCCAACGGCTCGCTCGACATCACCGACAACCTGCGCTTCAAGGCGATGGCCCAGTACAACGAGCGTCGTTCCGCGCAGTTGCTCGCCGCCAACCCGATCGTGCTCGGCTTCCCGAATGGCGACGATACCGTCATCAGTGCCGACAGCATCTACAACCCTTACGGCCAGGACATCAACTGGATCCAGTACCGCCCGAACGAGAGCGGCGGCCGCAAGTTCAACCAGAACGTTGCCACTACGGTGTTCAACATCGGCTTCGAAGGCTCGCTGAATCTGGCCGACAAGCCGTTCGACTGGGAAGCGGGCTACATCTACGGCCGCAACTCGTCCAACAACACCACCGCCGGCCTGTTCCGGATCAGTGCACTGCAAGCCGGGCTTGGCCCGTCGTTCCGCGATGCCGCCGGCAATGCGGTTTGCGGCACGCCGACCGCGCCGATCGCGGGCTGCGTGCCGATCAACATCCTCAGCGGTGCGAACAGCATGACGCCGGAGATGCTGGACTTCATCAGCTTCGAAGCTCACGACGTGTTCGAATACAAGATGAAGAACTACTACGCCAACATCGGCGGCGACCTGTTCGACCTGCCCGGTGGCCCGCTGGCGTTCTCGTTGGGTGCCGAGCATCGCGTCGAGTCCGGTTTCGACCATCCCGATGCGCTGATCGATGGTGGCGACACCACCGGCAACGCGCGCACGGCGACCAACGGCAGCTACTCGGTCGACGAGGCCTATCTCGAACTCGCGATCCCGGTGCTGGCCGACCTGCCGTTTGCCAAGCTGCTCGATTTCAGCTTGGCGACGCGTTATTCGGACTACAGCAACTTCGGCAACACGGTCAACAGCAAGTTCGGTTTCCGCTGGAAGCCGATCGACGACCTGATGGTCCGCGGCAACTGGTCGGAAGGCTTCCGTGCACCGTCGATCGCCGAGCTGTTCACCGGCCAGGGCGATTCGTTCCCGACCGTGACGGATCCGTGCGCCGGGGCATTGCAGAACAATCCCCTGCCCGCGTCACCTGCCGGTTGTGCCGGTATCCCGCGGTACAACCAGAGCAACCCGCAGATCCGCATCACCGTCGGCGGCAACCCGGACCTCGGCCCCGAAACCTCTGTTTCAAAGACCCTAGGCGTCGTCTACAGCCCGAGTTGGGCGCAGGGCCTCGACCTGAGCCTGGACTGGTGGCAGATCGATATCGAGACCGCCATCCTGGTCCAGAATGCGCAAACGGTGCTCGACGGTTGCTACCGCAGCGGCAACCAGACCAACTGCAACCAGGTCATCCGCAACGCCAGCGGCGCGGTCATGGACCTGCTCGCGATCCCGCAGAACATCGGCCTGTTCAGCACCGAGGGCTTCGACTTCACGGTGCAGTACCGGATGCCCGAGACCTCGTTCGGCAAGTTCAGCTTCGTCTGGGACACGTCCTACCTGGTCAATGCCTACACCGACCTGGATGGCGACGGCCAGTTCAGCGAGGACCCGGTCAGCGGCGAAGGCGGCAACCTCATCGGCGAGTACTTCGGCACCGGTGCCAACAATTGGCGCATCCGCTCCAACTTCCAGACGCGTTGGGAGATGGGCGACTTCGGTGCGACCTGGCTGGTCCGCTACTACTCGGCCCAGGATGAGGCCTGCACCGTACCTGTCGCAGAACGCAACGCGCTCTGCTCCGATCCGGTGCGCTTCACCAACCTGGATGGCGGCGCCCCTGACCTGCGTCCGGAGAACCACGTTCCGGAACGCTTCTACAGCGACGTCAGCGTGTACTGGAAGGCGCCGTGGAACGCCAAGGTCACCCTCGGCATCAACAACCTGTTCGATGAAGATGCCCCGTTCTCCACGCTTGCGAGCAACAACAGCTTCGACCCGGCGTACGACGTCCCCGGACAGTTCTTCTACCTGTCGTACAACCAGCGCTTCTGATCCCTCTGCTTCACGTGTCGCTCATTACGGCCCCGCAAGGGGCCGTAATGCTTGGTCGGCGGAAATTCACGCTGCCGACGCGCGATCTCTCGCCATATCTCGTCGACCGTTACAGCGAGCGCGGAAGCGTTCTGCGGCAGGTCGGCCAGGGCAGTCTCTGACAGGCGCTGCAGGCGAGGCGGGGCGAGGTGACGATGTCCGAAAACGGCGAGCATCGCGCAGCGGTGCAGATTAGTTTGGACATGCCATCAGCGCCATCCCGGAGCCAGTCGCATGTCCGCTTCACCGAATTTCATGCCGATCCATCCCGCCCGCAACGATATTTCTGCGCCGATTGGCGCCCTCCAAACCACATGAATTGGCCCTGCTGGGCCTATCGGGCAAACGCTAGATTTGGGTCCACTTACCCGCGCTGGCTGCGGGACTTCGCGAGGTTGCCTTGGCCATTCACTACCACCGCATAGGTTTCGCGCAACAACTGGCATTCGATAACGACGCAGGAGACGCGCTGCACCTGATCCATGCCTCGGGCCGCGGGATGAGGGCGCGGATCCCCGCCGGCTGGATCGCATTCCTGATGCCGCTCTCGGGCCGGCTGGAACTGGAATCTCAGGACGGCGCCTGGCCGCTTCCGCGCGGACATGCGCTGCTGTGGCGCGAGGGTCACCTGCACTGCGTGGCACCCGCGCAGAGCCTGTGGCTGTCGCTGTGCGGTCCCGCGTCGGCGTGGTCGCGCTACATGCGCACCTCGCGCAATGCGCCGATGCCCGACCTGTTCCCGAGCGAAACCGCATGCACGCGCGACCTGCGCCGATTGCTGGTGCGCATGGCAAGGATTGCCGAAGGCACGCCGCAGGAACGCGAGGCGATGGCGACGCTGGCCGAAGCATTCTGCTCCGCGCTGATCGACAGCCAGGCGGACCTGCACGAGCGCGTGCAGCGCTGCAGCGGCCGTACGCTGCGGCGTCGTCAGCAGACCTTGCTGCGGCTGCTGCGGGTCCGGCTGCTCATCCAGCACCACCAGGACGGCAAGCTCGATCTGCAACGCCTCGCGCGGACCGCCAGCTATTCGCCCTGCCATCTCATTCGCGTCTATCGTGAAGCCTTCGATGAAACGCCGTCCGAGTACGCCGCGCGCCTGCGTTTCGACCGCGCCTGGATCCTGGTACGCGAGACGCAGATGCCGATCTGCGAGATCACCGAAGCGCTGGGATTCGAGAGCCAGAGCGCCTTCTGCCGCGCGTTCAAGAACACCTACGGCGTGACCACGACACAGGCAAGGCGGCTGGATTCCGCACCGATCACGCGGATCCCGGTGCATGCGCCGAAACATGCCGCGCGCGCCGCTTGAAGGCGGCGTGCCCAGCGATCGCGCCGTCTTCGTTTCGAATCGCTACCGGGATTCCCGCATGACACGAAATATCGCGAAGGCGGCGTGCTGCCTGGCAGTCGTTGCGGTCGCCTGCATCGTCAACGCCTCCACTCCGGCCACGAAGGCGATCGCTTTCCCCGACGGCTACCGGCAATGGGTGCACGTCAAGAGCGGCTTGATCGACGATCCCGCACACCCGGCCTACGCCTCGTTCGGCGGCGTGCACCATATCTATGCCAACCAGGCGGCGATGCAGGGGTATCGGGACGCCACTTTCCCCGATGGCTCGGTGCTGGTGTACGACCTGCTCGAATTGCGCAAGCAGGCCGACGGCACGACCGACCAGGGGCCGCGCCGCCATGTCGACGTGATGGTCAAGGATGCCAAGCGCTTCGCCGCGACCGGCGGATGGGGCTACGAGGAATTCTTCCCGCGCGATCCGCGTGCGGCGACACTGACGCCGAAAGCGCAAGCCGGATGCGCGGCCTGCCACACGGCGCATGCGCCGCGCGATCACGTCTTCAGCGACTTCCGCGACTGACTTCGCAGTCAGTGCCCGCCGCTGTCGAGCGCTTTCAGCTCGCTGACGAGGGCGCTGCCCATCTCCGCACCGTCGCCGTACAGCATGCGCGTGTTGTCCGCGTAGAACAGCGCGTTCTCGATGCCGGCGAAGCCGGTGCCCTTGCCGCGCTTGATGACGATCGTGTTCTTCGAGTTGACCACGTCCAGGATCGGCATGCCGTAGATCGGCGAGGCAGGGTCGGTCTTGGCAACGGGATTGACCACGTCGTTGGCGCCGATCACCAGCGAAACGTCGGTATTGGCGAACTCGGGGTTGATGTCGTCCATGTCCGCGATCAGGTCGTACGGCACGCCGGCTTCGGCCAGCAGCACGTTCATGTGGCCTGGCATGCGACCGGCGACGGGATGGATCGCGAACCTGACCTTGACGCCACGCTCGATCAAGCGCTGCGCGAGTTCCCAGATCTTGTGCTGCGCCTGCGCCACGGCCATGCCGTAGCCGGGCACGATCACCACGCGCTCGGCGAACGCCATCATCGCGGCGACATCGCCGGCCTCGATGGGTTTCTGCGTGCCGGCGATCTCCTGCATTGCGCCGCCGCCGCCGAAGTTGGAGAACAACACACTCTTGATCGAGCGGTTCATCGCCTTGGCCATCAACCGCGTCAGCAGCATGCCGGCCGCACCGACCATCATGCCGGCGATGATCAAGGCCTCGTTGCCGAGCACGTAACCTTCGAACGCGACCGCCAGACCGGTCAGCGCGTTGTACAGCGAGATCACGACCGGCATGTCGGCACCACCGATCGGCAGTGTCATCAGCACGCCGAGCGCGAGCGCGGCGAGGAAGAACGCGATGATCATCGGCACGCCGAGCGAATGGATGACGATCCCACCCAGTACCACGGCGCCGATCGCGACCAATGCGTTGAACCATTGCTGGCCCGGGAAGGTGTAGCGCTTGTCCATGCGCCCGTCGAGCTTGGCCCAGGCGATCACCGATCCCGATAACGAGACCGCGCCGATCAGCGCGCCGATCACCGCCAGCACTGCGGTCACCAGCGACGGCGCACGGCCGGTCGCGGAATAACGCAGCAATTCGACCGCGCCGATCGCCGCCGCCGAACCGCCGCCCATGCCGTTGAACAGCGCGACCATCTGCGGCATGTCGGTGATCGCGACCTTCTTGCCCCAGACCCAGGTCAGCGCGATGCCGATGACCGCGGCGGCGATGATCAGCCCGAGGTTGTGCAACCCCGGCAGGAACAGCGTCGCGACCGTGGCGATGACCATGCCCAGGCCCGCCCAGCGGATGCCGCTGCGCGCCGTGACAGGCGACGCCATGCGTTGCAGGCCGAGCAGGAACAGCGTCGCGGCGATCAGGTAACTGGTCTTGACCAGTAGCGACAGGACTTCCGGCAGCGAACCGATCACGGTTTCTTCTCCGGCTTCTTCGACGACTTGAACATGTCGAGCATGCGTTCGGTGACCACGTAGCCGCCGGCGGCGTTGCCGGCGCCGAGCAGCACCGCGACGAAGCCGATCGCCTTCTCCAGCGTGGTGTCGGCATGTCCGAGCACCACCATTGCGCCGATCAGCACGATGCCATGGATGAAGTTGGATCCCGACATCAGCGGGGTGTGCAGGATCACCGGCACCCTCGAGATGATCACGTGGCCGGCGATCGCCGCCAGCATGAAGATGTACAGCGCCACGAAGCCGTCGCCCACTGTTTGCTCTCCCCAGGATCGAATTCGTCCGGTCCGCCGCATCATAACCGCCCATGAATCGGGCCGTGACCCTGTCAACCGCGTGCCGGACCGGGCGTTTCCCTTCCCGCAGGACCGCCCCTTCCCTCTGAGGACAAGCCCATGAAGAAGACCTTGCTGCTGGTGCTCCCGCTGCTGTTGCTGACCGGCGCCGCCGCTGCCGGCGACTTCGGCGATCGCGTCGAACGTCGGCTCGACAACCGCGGCGATCGCGTCGACAACCGCCTCGATCGTCGTGGCGACCGCATCGACGAGCGTCTCGATCGCCGCTCCGAACGTGCCGAGAACCTCGGTCATGAGCGCCTAGCCAATCGCCTCGACAACCGTGGCGACCGCATCGAGAACCGCCTGGATCGTCGTGGCGACCGCGTCGACAACCGCTGGGACCGGCGTGGCGAGCGCTTCGACCGCCGCTGGGACAGGCGCCATTGACGGTAGCGACGCTAAGCTCCGGCAGGTGAGTGCAGATGCCGGCCATGACGGGATCCCGCCGACCGCGTCCGACGCGGTCGTGCGGGAGCCTGCCTCGATGGACGAGTTCCTCGCGGCCGTCGGCGCGCGTGCCTTCCGCTTCGCCGAGGTCGGGCTGCGCAGCCGCGACGATGCGCTCGATGCCGTGCAGGACGCGATGATCAAGATGCTGAACTATCGGGACAAGCCCGCCGCCGAATGGACGCCGCTGTTCTGGAGCATCCTGCGCAGCCGCATCGTCGACGTGCAGCGACGGCGGACGTTCCGGCTACGCTGGCTGTCACCGGTGGCGGCGGCGGAGGACAGCGACCTGGACTGGGCCGACAGCGCGCCCGAGCCGGATCGCGCCCAGGATGGACGCGAGTCCTACGCGCAGCTAGTCGCGGCCTTACGCGAATTGCCGCGCCGCCAGCGTGAGGCCTTCACGTTGCGAATCCTCGAGGAATGCGACGTCACCACCACGGCCCGGGCGATGGGCTGCAGCGAAGGCTCGGTCAAGACCCACCTGTCGCGCGCACGCGAGGCGTTGCAGCGACGATTGAAGGATTACCAATGAACACGCACGACCCCAATCAGCATTCCGAAGACCAGCGAACCTTCGACGAAGCGTTGCGGCAGCGGCATGGCGATGCCGTCGCGCACATCTCGGCACGCACGCAGGCGCAGCTGCAGCAGCGCCGCCGCGCCGCGTTGTCGGCATCGGCGCCGGGCATGCCGCGCACCACGATGCGCCGATTCGCATGGCCTGTGGCGACCTCGTTCGCCGCGATCCTCGCGCTCGCCGTCGGCATGCAGTTGCGCCAGGACAGCGTGGCGCCGGTGCCGGTGGCCACGGTCGCCGACGACGATGACCTGGGCGCGAGCTTCGCCGCACTCGACGAGAACCCCGACCTCTACCTGTGGCTGGCATCCAACGATGCCGTCGCGTTCGCTTCGGAGTAGGCCATGAACCGCTTTCGCCCGATCGTTATTGCCCTGCTGCTGGCATGCGCATGGCCTGCCTTGGCGGCACCGCCGGCCACGGTCGCCGACGACAGGCCGGCGATGCCCGCCTGGGACCAACTCACCCCGGCGCAGCGTGAGCTGCTGCTGGCGCCGGTGCGCGAGCGCTGGAACGGCAACCCGGGCGAGCGCGTGCGCATGTACGAACACGCCCAGCGCTGGCGGACGATGACGCCCGATCAGCGCCAGCGCGCGCATCGCGGCATGCGGCGCTGGTCGCACATGAATCCGGAACAGCGCGACGAGGCGCGGACACTGTTCGAGCGTTCGCGCAGCATGACGCCGGAACAGCGCAAGGCGCTGCGCGAGCAGTTCAAGGCGATGACGCCGCAGCAGCGCAAGGCGTGGCTGGAGCAGAATCCGCCGACGAGGCCGTAATAGAACCGCTTTGTTGTTGGCTCGTCATTCCCGCGAAGGCGGGAACCCAGTGACTTGCCAAGGCCAAACGGAAGTCGCTGGGTTCCCGCCTTCGCGGGAATGACGCTCTGAGTGATGTGCGCCGAGGTCCACTACTCGCCTTGCGCGCCCCGCTCGGGCCACACCGTTTTCGCCAACAACTCGTCGTTCCAGTCGAACGCCAACGCACCGTCCTTGAGCAGCAGCGATACGAAGTTGAAGACGTTGCGCGCGTACATCTCGCTGGCATGCAGCGCGCCGCTGCTGGCGAGGTTGAGCGGGCCGGCGATGGTGATGCCGTTGTGTTCGATGGTCTCGCCGGGGCGCGTGAGTTCGCAGTTGCCGCCGGTTTCCGCGGCCAGGTCGACGATCACGCTGCCTGGCTTCATGCCCTCGGCCATCGCCGCGCTGACGATCTTCGGCGCCGGCCGTCCCGGTACGGCAGCGGTGCAGACCATCACGTCGATGTTCTTCAGGTGCTCGGCGAGGCGGCGCTGCTGTTCGGCGCGCTCGTCGTCGGTGAGCTGGCGCGCATAGCCGCCCTCGCCCGCCGCGCTGACGCCGAGATCGAGGAACTTGCCGCCGAGCGATTCGATCTGTTCGCGCGTTTCAGGGCGCACGTCGAAGCCTTCGACCTGCGCGCCGAGGCGCCTGGCCGTCGCCACGGCCTGCAGGCCGGCGACGCCGGCGCCGATGATCAGCACCTTCGACGGCCTGATCGTGCCGGCAGCGGTGGTCAGCATCGGGAAGAAACGCGGCGCGAGTTGCGCGGCGATCAGCACCGCCTTGTAGCCGGCCATACCGGCCTGCGAGCTGAGCACGTCCATTGCCTGCGCGCGCGTGGTGCGCGGCAGTCGTTCGAGCGGAAACGCGATCACGCCGCGTGCCGTGATCGCCTCGCCGCGCGCGGCGTCGGCCTGCGGTTGCAGGCTGCCGACCAGCGTCGCACCCTGCTTGAGTGCGGAGATCGCAGCAGGCGACGGCGGTTGCACGCACAGCACGAGGTCGGCATCGCCGACCGCGGCATCGGCGCTGCCGACGAGTTCGGCACCGACGTCGGCATAGGCCTGGTCCGGGAAATACGCGCCGTTGCCGAGGCCGCGCTCGATGCGCACGTTGGCGCCAGCGGCGACCAGCTTCTTGCAGGTTTCAGGCGTGATCGCGACGCGGCGCTCGCCGGGCGCGGTCTCGCGCGCAATGCCTATCCTTACCGTCATGGTTCGCTCCGCCAGCCTGTGGCAGCCATCGTAGCCGAAAGTCGATGAGCGGCTTGCGGTCCGGCGTCGTCAGCCGGCCGGCGGATCGTCGGTGCGCGAACCGGTCGTGATCCCGGCGAGCGCTTGCAGTACGCCTTCGATGGCGCCATCGGGCGAGCGCATGTGCAGGCGGCCGTCGTCGAGCATCGCGTGCAGTTCCGCGGGCGAGAGCAACCATTGCCGCGCGCCTTGGCGATTGACGAGCAGATGCTGCGCGCTGAGCGGACTGACCCAGGCGACGCGCAACGCCATCGGCGCCTGTCCCGGCTCGTTGCCGACCAGCGACTGCCCGACCGGCAACGACAACAGAGATCCATCGTCGGTAGCGGCGGATGATTCGATCGGCTCGACCGGTTCCGCCAGCGGAGTCGACGCATGCCGTCCACGCTGCGCATCGGGTTGCGAGAGGTCGGCGACCAACGCCGCGAGCAG
>JACMKK010000221.1 GCA_014380115.1 Luteimonas sp.
CGAGCAGGTGCCCGACCAGCGAGCGCGCGACATCCGCTGCGAACAGGACCGGGTACTCGCCCGTCGCCACCTGCCGCGGCGCCAGGCGCGATACCGCGCGCTGCGCTGCATGGCGGCCGATCGAGGCTGGCGATTCCAGGTCGTCCTCGGCCAGGCCGATGCTGTACCAGCCGTCGCGCTGCATGTCCTCGCCTTTGCCGGCGATCAGCGCGCAACCGATGCTGTGCTGGGTGCCGCGCTCGCGCCCGATGAAACCGTGCGAGTTGGCATAGACGCTGACGCTTGCACTGCTGCCGACCGAAGCGCCATCGGAATTGCTGACGCGCGCGTCGGACTCGCGCCCCGCCGTTTCGCAGGCCAGCGCGAGGTCGAGCGCACGATCGGCATCGAGCGCCCAGGGATGCCAGCTGTCGAACTCGCGAAAAACTCCTTGAAGGCCCGCGCCATCCGCATCCGCTTGCGCCATCAGTGCGGCATCGGCGAGGCCGGCGGCCTCGTCGTGCTCGGTATAGCGCGCGATCGCACAGGCTTGCGCGACCGTCGCCTCCAGGCTTTCTTCGCGCAGGTCGGCGGTGCTGGCGCTGCCCTTGCGCTGGCCGAAGTAGACGGTGACCGCGATGCCGCGGTCGCGCGTCGATTCCACGGTCTCGACCGCACCCATGCGCACGTTCACGCTCAGGCCGCGCTCCTCGCTGCAATTGACCTCGGCCTGGGTAGCGCCACTGGCGCGCGCGCGGTCGAGCAGGCGTTGCGACAGCCCTGCGAGCGCATCGAGGCGCTCGCGGCTGTCGTCGGAGTGCGGTGCATCGCTTCGGGCGGTGATGGCGTTCAATGATTTATCCTTGCGTCTGGGTCATTCCGAGGGCAAAGCCCGAGGAATCTGTTTTTTGGCATCCGCTATTGCAGTGAAGCAGGATCTTTCACTGCGTTCGGAATGACATCCTGGAAGCTGTTCGATGCGCGGACGAGACGAAGACACCGGCGAGTTCCTGGCGCCGAGCCGGAGCCAGCAAAGGCGCGAAGCGCTCGACGTGCTCGCGCTGGGCCAGCAGCTGGCCGCGCTGAGCGCGGCGCAACTGGCCAAGCTGCCGATTCCCGAAGACCTGCTGCCTCACATCGAGGACACGCAGCGCATCACCTCGCACGTCGCCCACAAGCGCCAGCTGGCGTTCCTGGCCAAACAGATGCGCCGCATCGACGACGAGACGCTCGCTGCGATCCGCGATGCGCTCGATGCCGGCGGCGAGGCCGCACGCCGGGAGACCGCCGAACTGCACCGCGTCGAAGCCTGGCGCGAGCGCCTGATGAACGACGGCGACACCGCGCTGGCGGAACTGCTGGCCGAACATCCATCCGCCGACAGGCAGCGCCTGCGGCAACTGGTGCGCAACGCGGGCGACGAAAAGGCGAAGAACAAGCCGCCGCATAGTTATCGCGAGTTGTTTCGTGAGCTGCGCGAACTGCTGGCGCAATCCGAAGACGGCATCGACGGAAGCACCGCCTAGTCCCTTTCCCGCCTGCGGGAGAGGGGTTGGGGTGAGGGCACGGCTTTTGCCGTCTGCCGATAGAAGCAAGATCAAGGGCACCCTCATCTGCCCTCCGGGCATCTTCTCCCGCAAGCGGGAGAAGAAAGATTCAACGCGGACGACTTGCTTCTCACGCCTGCGTACCGCCAACCGTAATGCCATCGATCAGCAACGACGGCTGCCCCACGCCCACCGGCACGCTCTGTCCATCCTTGCCGCACACGCCGACGCCCTCGTCGAGCGCGAGGTCGTGGCCGATCATCTTCACCTGCTGCATCGTCTCCGGCCCGTTGCCGATCAACGTCGCGCCCTTGACCGGCGCGGTGATCCTGCCGTCCTCGATCAGATAGGCCTCGGTCGCCGAGAACACGTACTTGCCGCTGGTGATGTCGACCTGTCCGCCGCCGAAATTGACCGCATACAGGCCCTTCTTCACCGAGCGGATCATCTCTTCGGGATCGTGCTGTCCGGCCAGCATGTAGGTATTGGTCATGCGCGGCATCGGCAGGTGCGCGAACGATTCGCGGCGGCCGTTGCCGGTGGGCTGCATGCCCATCAGGCGCGCGTTGAGCGTGTCCTGCATGTAGCCGACCAGCACGCCGTCCTCGATCAGCGTATTGCACTGGGTCTGCGTGCCCTCGTCGTCGACGTTGAGCGAACCGCGGCGGCCCGGCAGCGTGCCGTCGTCGACGATGGTCACGCCCGGCGACGCCACGCGCTGGCCCATGCGGCCGGCGTAAGTGGAGGTGCCCTTGCGGTTGAAATCACCCTCCAGGCCATGGCCGACCGCCTCGTGCAGCAGCACGCCAGGCCAGCCGCTGCCGAGCACGACCGGCATCACGCCGGCGGGCGCATCGACGGCTTCGAGGTTGACCAGCGCCTGGCGCAAGGCTTCGCGCGCAAACTTCTCCGGCTTGCCGTCGGCCAGCAACTCCTCGTACGAATAGCGCCCGCCGTAGCCCGAATAACCCGACTCGCGGCGCCCGTTCTGCTCGACGATCACCTGCACGTTGAGCCGCACCAGCGGCCGCACGTCGCCGGCGAGCACGCCGTCGCTGCGTGCGACCAGCACGGTATCGACGCCGCCCGACAGCCCCACCATCACCTGCTTCAC
>JACMKK010000222.1 GCA_014380115.1 Luteimonas sp.
CCGCCAGTGCATTGGCGACGTTGTGCCGGCCCGGCAGCGACAGCGCGACGGCGGCTTCGCCCTGCGGCGTGCGCAGCGTGAACCGGGAACCGCCGACGGAGGGCTGCAGGTCGCGTGCGGTGACGTCGGCGCTGGCGTCGAGGCCGAAACGGATCAGTTGCCGGCGATGCGCGCGCTCGGCGAGCACGCGCTGCTCGAACCAGGGCGAGAACGCATCGTCGGCATTGATCACCGCCACGCCCTCGGCCGGCAGCGCGTCGTAGATCGCCGCCTTGGTGTCGGCGATGCCCAGCAGGCTGCCCATGCGCTCCAGATGCGCGGGCGCGACGTTGTTCACCAGCGCGACATCCGGCCGGACGATGTTGGTGAGATAGGCGATATCGCCGGGCTTGCCGGCGCCCATTTCGTAGATGGCATAGCGGGCATCGTCGGGCGCGTCGATCACCGCCAGCGGCAGGCCGATCTCGTTGTTGCGGTTGCCGGGATTGGCATAGGCGACGCCACCCTCGCGTTCGACCGCGCGCAGCAGGATCGACAACGCCAGCGTCTTGACGCTGGTCTTGCCGTTGCTGCCGGTGATGGCGATGACCTTGGTCCGGCGCGTGCGCTGCAATGCCGCGGCGAAGGCAGCCAGCGCGTGCTCGGTGTTGGCGACCACGACCTGCGGCAGCGCCCGGTCGCTGGCCTGGGATACGAGCGCGGCACGCGCGCCGAGATCGGCTGCCGCGGCGACGTGGTCATGACCGTCGAAGCGTTCGCCCTTGAGTGCGACGAACAGCGCGGCCCGACCATCGCTGGCATCGAGCGTGCGCGTATCGATCGACAGCGCGTCGATCAGCACGTCGTCGCCGTGCAGGCGGCCGCCGGTCCATTGCGCGATACGTGATAGCGGCATCGGCTTCATGCCCTGCCCTCCAGCACCGCTCTGGCGACCTGCGTGTCGTCGAACGCATGCCGCACGCCGTTGATTTCCTGGTAGGGCTCGTGGCCCTTGCCTGCGATCAGCACGATGTCCTGCGCGCCGGCCTGTTCGATTGCGCGCGCGATCGCCATGGCGCGGTCACGCTGCACGACGACCGTCTGCGGATCGGCGAAGCCGGCGAGGATGTCGGCGACGATCGCATCGCCGTCTTCGCCACGCGGGTTGTCGTCGGTGACGATGACGGCGTCGGCATGCGCTTGTGCGATGGCCGCCATCTGCGGCCGCTTGCCGCGATCGCGTTCGCCGCCGCAGCCGAACACGCAGACCAGGCGTCCGCGCGCATGCACGCGCAGGCTGGTCAGCGCCTGCTCGAGCGCGTCTGGCGTGTGCGCGTAGTCGATCACCACGAGCGGCGCGACGCCGTCGCCGCCGAGACGGTTCATGCGACCCGCGATCGGCTGTAGTTGCGACAGCGTGGCGGCGATGTCTGCGGGAGTTTCGCCGAGCGCGTGCAGCGTGCCGGCGACGGCCAGCAGGTTGTCGATGTTGAAACGGCCCAGCAGCGGCGAGCGCAGCGCGAACGCAGCACCGTCGATGCGCAGGTCGAAGCCGATGCCGCTGGCGTCGAGCACCACCTTGTCCGCGCGCACCACGGCCTGCGCGTGGCCGCGAGCACTGAGGCCGACGCGGCGCAGCGGCGCCGGCAGCGCATCGTGCAGCGCCTGCCCGAAGGCATCGTCGAGATTGATCACGGCCGCCTGCAGCCCGGGCCATGCGAACAGCCGCGCCTTGGCCGCGCCATAGCTGTCCATGTCGCCGTGGTAGTCGAGATGGTCGCGGGTGAGGTTGGTGAACACCGCGACCGCGAAATGCACGCCATCGACGCGACCCTGCTCGAGCGCATGCGAGCTGACCTCCATCGCCACCGCGGCGGCGCCCGCATCGCGCATGTCGGCGAGCAACGCATGCAGCTGCAACACCAGTGGCGTGGTGAATCCGGTTGGGGCGACTTCGCCATACAAGCCAGCACCGAGCGTGCCGATGCTGCCGCAACGCAGGCCGCGCGCGTGCCAGGCCTGGGTCAGCAGCTGCACGGTCGAAGTCTTGCCGTTGGTGCCGGTGACGCCGACGGTGGTCATCGCCTGCGACGGCCGGTCGTGGAAGCGATCGGCCATCTCGCCCATGCGCGCGCGCAGGCCCGGCACGGCGATCGCATCGGCCGGAGCGGGCAGGTCCTGCGGCGCAGGCGGTTCGAACAGGATCGCGCTCGCGCCAGCCGCATGCGCCTGTTCGATGAAGTGCAGCCCGTGCGTGCCGAAGCCGCCGATCGCGACGAAGGCATCGCCCGGCTCGATCGCGCGGCTGTCCTGCACGAGACCGTTGATCGTCAGCTGCGGCGGCACCGCTGCGACATCGGGCAGCAGTTCGACGAGCGGCATGGCGCGGCTCATCGCGGCGCCTCCGGCAACGGCGA
>JACMKK010000223.1 GCA_014380115.1 Luteimonas sp.
AGCGCGCCGGCCTCGGCGAGCGCATCGCGCGCCTTGGCATCGAGTTGCGCGCGCGTGCACAGGTCGCCGACATCGGTGAAGGTGCGCGATGCGCGTGCCGTGACGATACGCGCGGCAACGTCCTCCGACAGGCCATTGATCGAACGCAGTCCGAGACGGATCACAGGCTGCGTGCCGGGCTCATCTTCGTGGTGCCAGGGTGTGGCGCCCACCAGCGTGTAGTCGTAGTCGCTATGCAGCACGTCCACCGGCAAAAATTCGATGGCTGCGCGCGCACCCCTGCCGCGGCGCGCGTCCTGCACGATCTGGCTCGGCGAATAGAACCCCATCGGCTGCGCGTTGAGCAGGCCGCACGCGAACGCCGCCGGTTCGTGGCGTTTCAGCCAGCAGCTCGCATACACCAGCTTGGCGAACGAGGCGGCATGGCTCTGCGGGAATCCGTACGAGCCGAAGCCCTTGATCTGCTCGAAGATCTGGTCAATGAACTCGGGCGCGTAATGCTGCGCCTCCATCAGCGTGCGGATACGCTCGCGATGCGGCTCCATGTCGCCGCCGTGGCGCCAGGCTGCCATCGAACGGCGCAGTTGGTCGGCTTCGCCATCGGTGTAGCCGGCATGCATCATCAGTTCCATGACCTGCTCCTGGAACAGCGGCACGCCAAGCGTCGGGCCGAGGATGTCCTCGATGCCCGGCGACGGATACGTCACCTGTTCCTTGCCCTGACGCCGCCGCAGGTAGGGATGCACCATGTCGCCCTGGATCGGGCCGGGCCGCACGATCGCGACCTCGACCACGAGGTCGTAAAATTTCGCGGGCTTGAGGCGCGGCAGCATCGACATCTGCGCGCGTGATTCGATCTGGAACACGCCGACGGTGTCGGCAGCCTGGATCATTGTATAGGTCGGCTTGTCCTCGCCCGGGATCGTGGCGAGCTCGAAATCGCGGCCGCGATGCGTGCGCACCAGATCGAGCGCCTTGCGGATGCAGGTCAGCATGCCGAGCGCGAGGCAGTCGACCTTGAGCAGGCCGAGCGATTCGAGATCGTCCTTTTCCCACTGGATGATCGTGCGCTCATCCATCGCCGCGTTCTCGACCGGCACCAGGTGCCATAGCGGCTGGTCGGAGATCACGAAGCCGCCGACGTGCTGCGACAGATGCCGCGGCCGGCCGCGCAGCATGTCCGTCACTGCGAGCACGCGCATGATCAGCGGATTGTCGATGTCGAACCCGGCCTCGCGCAGGCGCTGGTCCATCGGTGTCTCGCCATTGCCCCAGCCGTAGCACTCCGCGAGCAACCCGACCTGGTCGGGCGGCAGGCCGAACGCCTTGGCGACATCACGCACCGCGCTCTTGCCGCGGTAGCGGATCACGGTCGCGGCCAGCGCGGCGCGATCGCGGCCGTACTTGCGATAGACGTACTGGATCACTTCCTCGCGGCGCTCGTGCTCGAAGTCGACGTCGATGTCGGGCGCTTCGTCGCGCTCCCTGGAGATGAAGCGCGCCATCAGCAGGCGGCTTTCATCCGGGTTGACCGCGGTGATGCCGAGCGCGAAGCAGACGACGGAGTTCGCCGAAGAACCACGGCCTTGGCAAAGAATGTTCTGGCTGCGCGCGAAGCGGACGATGTCTTCGACCGTCAGGAAGAACGCCTCGTAAGCCTTGTAGGCGATCAGCTCGAGTTCCTTGTCGACCTGCACGACGATGTGCGCGGGCACGCCGTCCGGCCAGCGCTGCTTCATGCCGGCTTCGGTCAGGTGGCGCAGGTGGCTGGCGGGCGTCTCGCCTTCGGGCACCAGCTCCGCGGGATAGCGGTACTTCACTTCGGCCATCGTGAACGTACAGCGCCGTGCGAGGTCGACGGCCGCGGCCAGCAGCGCATGTGGATGGATGTGGCCGAGCGCGCGACGCGTGCGCAGGTGGCGCTCGCCGTTGCGGAACAGGTGCGCGCCGGCGTCGGACAGCGGCAGCCCGTGGCGGATCGCGGTCATCGTGTCCTGCAGCACGCGCTGCCGGCGCACGGCCATGTGTACGTCGCCCGCGGCCACGGGCGTCAGTTGCAGATCGAAGGCCAGCCCGAGCAGGCGATCGAGTCGTGCGGCATCGTCGTCGTCGCGGTGCAGTGCGACGGCCAAATGCGCACGCTCGCCGAAGGTGGCGCGCAGCCAGGCGCCTTCGTCCGCATCCGGCGAGGTGCCCGGCAGCCACAAAGCGAACAGGCCAGTCGTACCCGCGTCGAACGCCTCCGTTTCGACATCCCGACGCGTCACGCGATACTGGCCCTTGACGCCGGCCCGTCGCGCGACCGTGATCAGCCGGCACAGCTGCGCGTAGCCGGCCAGGTGCTCGACCAGCAGGACCAGCCGCAAGCCGTCGTCGAGCTGGAATTCGGCGCCGGTGACGAGCTTGACGCCGGTGAGCTTCGAGGCCTCCCACGCACGCACGATGCCCGACAGCGAACACTCGTCGGTGATCGCGAGCGCTTCGTAACCGCAGCGCGCGGCACGCTCGAACAGTTCCTCGGCGCCGGAAGCGCCGCGCAGGAACGAGAAGTCCGACAGGCAGTGCAACTCGGCGTACGCAGGGACGCGGTGATCGTTCGCGCGCGGGTTCGGTTCTCCATCGCCGTCGCCAACGACGCGCAAGCGGCGCTGCATGCGCACGCTGCGCCGGATATGCGCGCCTGGCGTGTCGCGATCGACGCCCGACGGGAAATCGTCCTGATCGCTCATGCGAACCATCCGTGCAGCATCCAGCCATCGCGCTCGCCGGCCGGCGTGAACGCCCAGGCGCGTTGTCCGCGCGCGGTTTCGACGACGTAGTAGTCGCGACGCGCATCGTCGCCGTCCCACCAGCCGCTTTCCAGGCGCTCGGGACCCGAAAGCGTGCGCGCGATCGTCTCGCGCAGCGGGATGGGATGGCGCAGCAGCCATGCCGGCCGCGACGGTCGCAGCGGCGCGCTGAATGGCCTGCCATCCTCCTCGCGTTTCCACGCACGCTCGGGGCGCGGATCGCCGGAGGCCGCGACACGGTACACGGCTTCATCGCCGAGCCGCGCGCGCAGGCGTTCGCGCAATTGCGGCCACGACACGGCCTGCGCCGGACGCGTGTCGAACAGGTCGCGTCCGG
>JACMKK010000224.1 GCA_014380115.1 Luteimonas sp.
GACCCACACGCGGACCCGGCGCGAGTCGGCGCAGGGCAAGCAGACCGGGCGCACGCTGGAAATCCAGCGCCTCATCGGCCGGTCGCTGCGGGCAGCGGCCAACATGGAGGCGCTCGGCGAGCGCACCATCACCCTCGACTGCGACGTGCTGCAGGCCGATGGCGGCACCCGCACCGCCGCGATCACCGGCGCCTACGTCGCACTGGTCGATGCGGTGCGCTGGATGCAGCAGCGCAAGGAGCTTTCGAAGGATCCCGTGTTCGGCGCGGTGGCAGCGGTGTCGGTCGGCGTCTATCGCGGCGTTCCGATGCTCGACCTCGACTACGCCGAGGACAGCGCTTGCGACACCGACATGAACGTGGTGATGAACGATGGCGGCGGCTTCATCGAATTGCAGGGCACGGCCGAAGGCCACGCCTTCCGTCGCGAGGAACTGGACGATCTGCTGACGTTGGCCGGGAAAGGGATCAGCGAGTTGCTGGCGGCGCAGCGCCTGGCGCTGGCGCTCTAGGCCTCGCCATCGGGCAGGAGCAAGATTGCAATGAGGAACCGCGGGTTGCGCGAGCCGATGCGGTTGCTCTTCCGGAACGAACCATGAAACGGCACATCGGCAGCATCACCCTGCTCGTCCGCGACTACGACGAGGCGATCGCGTATTACACGCGCGCGCTGGATTTCGAATTGCTCGAGGACACGCCGCTCGGCGACGGCAAGCGCTGGGTGCGCGTCGCGCCCGCAGGCACCAACGAAACGGCGTTGTTGCTGGCCCAGGCCTCGACGCAAAGCCAGGCTGCGCAGGTCGGTGGCCAGGCCGGGGGTCGCGTCGGCTTCTTCCTGCACACCGACGATTTTCACCGCGACCACGCCACGATGACGGCACGCGGCGTACGTTTCCTGGAAGCGCCGCGCAGCGAGCCCTACGGCATCGTGGCGGTCTTCGAAGACCTGTATGGCAATCGCTGGGACCTGTTGGAATTGCGGCCATGAAGTTCATCATCGCCAGCAGCAACCACGGCAAGCTCGACGAGTTCCGCGACCTGTTCGGCGACACCGGCTTCGCGTTCCATGCGCAATCCGAATTCGGCGTGGCCGATGCCGAGGAAATCGGCGCCACCTTCATCGAGAACGCGCTGATCAAGGCGCGTCACGCCACGCACGCGACCGGGCTGCCCGCGCTGGGCGACGACTCGGGCCTGTGCGTGGATGCGCTTGGTGGCGCACCGGGACTGTATTCGGCGCGTTACAGCGGGGTGCATGGCAATGCTGCGGCCAACATCGACAAGCTGCTGTATGCGCTCGACGGCGTCCCGGACGCGCAGCGCGGCGCGCACTTCTATTGCGTGCTGGTACTGCTGCGCCACGCCGACGACGCGCAGCCGCTGGTCGCCGAAGGCGTGTGGGAGGGGCGCATCCTGGAAGCGCCGCGCGGCAGCGGCGGTTTCGGCTACGACCCGGTGTTCCTGTCGCCCGAGCACGGTTGCAGCGCGGCGGAGCTCGATCCGGCGCTGAAGAACCGCATCAGCCATCGCGGCCGCGCGCTCGCCGCGCTGCACGACCGGCTCGTGGCGCTACGAGGATCGATCGCATGAATATCGTGGCCTGGGAATACGAGGTCCGCGCCGGCGCCGAGGCTGCGTTCGAAGCCTTGTACGGCGCCGATGGCGCCTGGGTCGCGCTGTTCCGTACCCATCCCGGCTACATCGGCACGGAACTGTTGCGCGACGCGCTCGAAGTCGCTGCCGGACGGCATCGCTATCTCACGATCGATCGCTGGCGCAGCGCCGCCGACTACGATGCGTTCCTCGCCTCCGACCGCACTCGCTATGCCGAAATCGATGCGCGGGGCGATGCGCTCACCGCCAGCGAGCGTCGCGTCGGTCGCTACGAAACCCTGTGATGCGCGTCGCAACGGGCATCGCTCGTGATCCATCGGCGCCAGCAGCCGACGCCGGCGCGCTGCTGCTGCCGCCGCTTTCGTTGTACGTGCACCTGCCCTGGTGCGTGCGCAAGTGCCCGTACTGCGATTTCAATTCGCACGAAGGCCGCGGCGCCTTGCCGTTCGCGGCCTATGTCGATGCGCTGATCGCCGATCTCGACCAGGACCTGCCACTGGCCTGGGGCCGCACCGTGCAGACGGTGTTCTTCGGCGGCGGCACGCCGAGCCTGTTCCCGGCGGAGGCGATCGACCGCTTCCTGCAGGCCGCCAGCAGCCGTCTGCGTTTCGCGCCCGGCCTGGAGATCACGCTCGAGACCAATCCCGGCACCGCCGAACACGGCCGCTTCGACGCCTACCGCGCAGCCGGCGTGAACCGCCTGAGTTTCGGCATCCAGAGCTTCGACGACGCTTGCCTGCAACGGCTGGGCCGCATCCACGACAGCCGCGAGGCCGAGGCGGCGGTGAAGCTTGCGCAGGACGCCGGTTTCGACAACCTCAACCTCGACCTGATGTACGCCTTGCCGCAACAGACGCTGGCGATGGCCGAACACGACATCGAACGCGCGTTCGCGCTGCAACCGGCGCACATCTCGCACTACCAGCTGACGCTGGAGCCGAACACGGTGTTCGCCGCGCGACCGCCGCAGGGATTGCCCGACGAAGACGGCGCGTGGGACATGCAGGAGCATTGCCAGGCTTTGCTCGCATCGGCCGGATACGCGCAGTACGAGGTGAGCGCCTATGCCCAGCCCGGCCGGCAATGCGCGCACAACCTCAATTACTGGCGCTACGGCGACTACCTCGGCATCGGCGCGGGTGCGCACGGCAAGCTCACGCTCGGCGCGGAGCAGGCCATCTTGCGGCGCTGGAAGGTCAAGCATCCAACCGCGTATCTCGCCGCGGCGGGCGGCAACATCGCGCAGGTCATCGGTGGAGACGAACGCATCGCGCCGGCGCGGCGGCCGTTCGAGTTCATGTTGAACGCGCTGCGGCTGGTCGATGGCTACGCCTTGGAGCAGTTCGAGGCGCGCTGCGGACTGCCGCGTGCAGCGATCGCGACGCCCCTCGAGGAAGCCCGGCAGCGCGGCTGGCTGCAGGTCGAGGAGGGCTGGGTACGTCCTACCGAAACCGGACTACGCTTCGGCAACGACGTCATGGCGCTGTTCCTGGAGGCGTGACGCTGGCCGGCGGGCCCCGTAGCTGCCGTTAGTGGCTCATGACCGGCCGGCCGTGCTAAGAAGCCTGCACCACGGTTCCTCATAGAGCGCTTGGATGCCCGTTCCGACCGTACCCAGCGATGCCCCCGCACCCCAGACACTGGCGACGGCCGGGCTGCCGCGGCGCGTGCGCTCGGTGCTGGAACGGGCGCTGGCGCTGGTCTCGGACGAACTCGATCGCAGCCTCAACGCGATGCTGGTCGAATACGAGCAGCAGTTGTTCCAGCTCGCCGACCACGCGCGCAACCCGGGGGCGGAGTCGGGCTACATGCAGACGCTGCGCACCTTGCGCCTCAACCGCGCCGACCTCGTGCCGCGCTTCATGCTGTCGCTGGAGGCCGGC
>JACMKK010000225.1 GCA_014380115.1 Luteimonas sp.
CGCCCGCATGGACTGGTCTTATGATGAGATCGGACCTGCCATGTGCACGACCAGATGACGAACGACAACGCCCATATCCTGGTCATCGACGATGACAAGGACATCCGCAAGCCGCTGGCCGAATACCTGCGGCGCCGTGGCTTTCGCACCAGCGTCGCCGCCGATGGCAAGGAGATGGACACGGTGCTGGCGACTTCCAGCATCGATTTGGCCGTGCTCGACGTGATGATGCCGGGCGAGGATGGCTTCAGCATTTGCCGACGGCTGCAGGAAACCACGCAGATCCCGGTCATCCTGCTCACCGCGCTGGCCGAGGATGCCGATCGCATCGTCGGCCTGGAGCTGGGCGCCGACGACTACGTCAACAAGCCCTTCAACCCACGCGAACTGGTCGCCAGGATTCGCAGCGTGCTGCGTCGCAGCCGCATGCTGCCGCGAGGACGGCAGCATGCCAGCGGACTGGTGAAGTTCGATCGGTGGCGTTTCGATCTCTCGCGCCGCGAACTCCTGGGAGCCGATGACGTTGCGGTTCGCCTGAGCGCAGGCGAGCATGTCCTGCTGGTCGCCTTCATCGAGCACGCCGGCGTCACACTCAGTCGCGATCAGTTGCTGGACCTGACGCGAGGCCGCGAGTCGTTGCCGTTCGACCGCAGCATCGACAACCAGATCAGCCGCTTGCGGCGCAAGCTCGAAATCGATCCCGGCAAGCCTCGCATCATCCTCACCAAGTGGGGTGGCGGATATCTGTTCGCCGCCGAACTGGAGCGGCCCGCGTGAAAGCGTTCGCACGCCTGGTTCCGAGGACAATGGAAGGTCAGATGATCGCCATTCTTGCGCTCTCGTTCGCATTGCTGCTCGCGGTGCTGGCTGCACTGGAAGTCATGGAACAGGAGGACGTGGTCGGCTGGGCGCAAAACGAGTTCACCATCAGCAGGCTGAGGCGCATGACGCCGGCCATCGAGTTCATGGATGCCGAACGCATCGAGGACTTCTTGCGGGCGACATCGTCGTGCCACGAGGGCTATACGCTGACCGACCAACCTTTTCCGGTGCGCGCCTCCGTCGACAGCGCCGCGATCGTTGCGCGGGTTGCGCGCGAACTGGCCATCGATCCGCAGCGGCTCAGGGCCGGACGTGCGTTGCTGAAGCAACAAGACTTCTCATACCGCACGTGCCGCGCCGGCGCCATCGGGTTTCCCGTTGCCGGGATCGTCGTCAGCCTGCAGTTGCGTTCGGGCAAGTGGCTCAATGCCGAGGTGCATCCGCACGAGTGGCACGTCAGGCGCGACATGATCGGTTGGGTTGCGCGATCGCTTGGCGCTTTTCTGTTCGTCGGCGCGATCGCGGTGTTCTTCGTGCGTCGCCTGTCCAGGCCGCTCAACGAACTGACCGGAGCCGCACGCAGGTTCGGCCGGGGCTTGCAGGTCTCCAATATCCGTGAGGATGGGCCGCCGGACCTCAGACGGGCGATCCGTTCGTTCAATGCCATGCAGCAGCAGGTCGCCGACGAGCTCAAGAGGCGCACGCAGACCTTGGCCGCGATCAGCCATGATGTGCGCACTCCACTCACCGCGCTCAGGATCAAGGCCGAACTGGTCGACGACGAGGCCACTCGCACCGACCTGATATCCAGCATCCACGCGATGGAAAGGATTACGGCCTCGGCGTTGGAGTTCCTGCGCGGCGAATCGCGCGGCGAGCCGATGCGCACCGTCGAGCTGGGCGCGCTGCTCGAGAGCGAATGCAGCAACTTCCAGGACAGCGGCCGCCAGGCAGTCGTCGTTGGCGAGCCGACGGTGCGCTACGCCTGCCGTCCTGACGCGCTGGCCTGCGCGGTTCGAAACCTCGTCGAGAACGCCATCAAGTATGGCGGGGCTGCGGAAGTCACACTGCGCACGTACACGGGGTCTATCGAGATCAGCGTTTCCGATCACGGCCCCGGCATTCCGGAAGACAGGATCGCGCAGGCACTCGAACCCTTCGAACGCCTGTCCCAGGCGCGCGAAAGCGATCAAGGCGGATTCGGACTCGGGCTGGCCATCGTCAAGGCGATCGTCGAGGGGCATGAAGGCGAACTCGTGCTGGCACCGAACCTGCCGACAGGATTGATCGCGACCATTCGCTTACCGCGCCGCTAGTCTGCGCAATGGGTCCGCAGTGAAGAAATGTCATGCTCAATGCAAAACCGAAGAGAGTAGGGCGCGACACATTCATGGTGAAACCTTGGATGAGGAGACCGCGGCGGCAGAATGAAACGTCATTCGCTTGAAATAGTGATGCGGCGGTGAAAGAGCTCTATTCAGCAAACCAAGCCGCGAGCGTCCATTGGGTTGCCGACGGGCGGCGCGATTGTTCAAATCCATGTGGGCGCCCGATGGCATCGCGCGTCGGTTGATATCGCGCCTCTCGCGCCGAGAAACCGTCGACACATTCATGACCGGTCAATCGCGCTCTCCGCGTTGGCCGGTGTACAGGGGTCGACCGCTTTTGCACAGAGCGCCGCCATGAGTGCCTACCCTGCCGAAGTCTGCGAAACCAAACCCGTCGATGCGTTGTTCAGCGAGGTCTATCAGCAGCTGCGACGGCTCGCGCACCGTCAACGCCGCGCGAGCGACGGTGCGACGTTGAACACCACTGCGCTGGTGCATGAACTGTACCTGCGCGTCAGCAGCAACTCCGGGCTCGCGTTCGAGCAGCCGGCACAATTCTTCGCCTACGCGGCGCAGGCGATCCGTCACTTGCTGTGCGATCGCGCACGCGCGCGCCTGCGCCGGCAGACGGTCGGCGCCTGGTCGATGCTCGTCACGGTCGATGGCAACAAGAGTCTGGCCATCGCCAGCGCCGAGGAGGCGCTGGCACTGGACGCGGCGCTGACGCGGCTCGCGCAGGTCGACGCCCGCGCCGCGCAGACCGTGGAGCTGCGCTACTTTGCCGGCCTGTCATTGGAGCAGATCGCGGACACATTGGGACTCGCGCGACGTACCATCGATCGTGACTGGCGGTTCGCACGCGCCTTCCTGCACGACCAGCTCGCCTGAGCAGCGCAGCCGCGCTCAGCCGCTGTCGCCGGCATGCCATCTCCTTCGTCCAATCGTGATGCTTCGGCCCGCCTGCGGGCGCTGTTCGAAGCCGCGCTGGAACAGCCGGCTACGTGCCGCGCGGCGTGGGTCGCGGCGCGCTCGGCCGATGACGACGAGTGCGCGGCGCTGCAGCG
>JACMKK010000226.1 GCA_014380115.1 Luteimonas sp.
ACTTGTCGACGATTTCGAAGCTATCAATTCACTGGCTAGTCTTTGTGTGTTTGTGCGGCGCCACGGGTTGGCCTTTTCGGTCATGCCTGAAGCGGCGGCGGCGGGGCCGCCGAACTGGGACGTCGGTGTAACCATCTCATTGCCGTCGCCCAAGGAAAATTGCCCTACCTTTGCCCTCCTGCGGTTGGTCGTTCAGGGCTGGACCATCGCCGAGGTTCAGCTCAACGCTACGGTCCGCACATGCTGGCCGAGCGATTTTGGACGTGAGGTGCTCGAGCCTTCTTCCGCAACCCGCAATCGGCTCGGCCGATCGCGCGGCTTAGAGGCTCCGCAGAAGTCCCATCCGAATGGAGGTGTGTTTGCTCGCGAGGAAGAGCCGTGGTCCAGCGAGCCGTGAAGCGCCGATTCGGCCTCCGGCGCTTCTTCGGGTAACTCGCTCTGGCGATTGCGTATGTGGCTGCTTGTTGCCCGACCTGCTCGACCCGACGCAAACGACTGGCCGGGACGGCGTGCCCTAGCGGCCTTCGATGCGTTGTTGTGGCCGACGCTCTGGTTGATGGCCGTTCAACATGCGCCGGAGCCGGTCGGGATCGTGGGCCCGGTCGTGTCTGCACTCGCAGTATGGTGTGCAGTCGGTCGCCTTTACCGGGCGCTCTGGGTCAATCACCGGTATTGGTTCACCACCTGGCGCTGGGGCAAGCCGCTTTTAGCCTGCTTGGTAGTGGGAGCCGTGATGAGGCTTTCGCTTGGCGTCTAGCAACGCACTGATGCAACGCGGAGAGACTGTCTGAGCGAGCTGCGCAGTTTTGTGCTCCACTGATCCCGAGCTGATGAGCGTAACGAGGCGATCCCGACGCTGGTTGGCGGGCGATGTGGCCGTATGCCTTCTCCAACTCGTCAACGAATCCCAAGGCAACCTTTTCCGATGCTTCTACCAGGTAGTGGTCGATCGCTTCGTCGATGTCCCTGTTCGCGAGGGCCCGGGGCACGATGGCCTTCAAGGCCTTCAAGTGGGTCGCACGCTGCGAATCCTGTTGGGCAGTCCTGTGAAGTACGCAGCGTCGGCCGGCGAGCGTCAGGCTGGCCCAGCGTACACAGACCGTGCGAGCAACTGGGCGTCTGGCGCGTGCAGGTAGCGCGCTGGCGCGAGCGCTACCTGGAGTCCGGACTTCAAGGCATGGAGCGGGACCTGCCGCGCGGTGCGCCACAGGTGAAGGTGGACGGTGCCAAGCTGGTGGAGCTGACCACGCAGAGCAAGCCCGAGGCGGCCACGCATTGGAGCACGCGCAAGATGGCCGCGGTGCCGGAGGTCAGCCCCAGCACCGTGATACGCCACTTGCAGGCCAACGGACTGAAGCCGCACGTGTTGCGCGGCTTCAAAGTCTCGCGCGACCCGAAGTTCGTCGAAACGCTCGAAGACATCGTGGGCCTGTACATGTCTCCGCCCGAACACGCGCTGGTGCTGCGCTGCGACGAGAAGAGTCAGGTGCAAGCGCTGGACCGCACGTAGCCGGGTCTGCCAATGAAGAAAGGGCGCGCTCAGACGCTAGGAACTTCGGGTCGTTGCCACTCAGCCTCTGTCGCATGCTTAGCTGCCGCCAATCCTGCGCCGATCAGTTCACTTTGCGAGCGTGAGGGGCGGTTTGCCCTTCTCGATGATGTACGTTGCAAGCTCCGATGCGTCTTCGGTACCGACGTTCCTTGCTGCGTGGATGGTTCCGGCCGGAATGAACAAAGCCTCACCAGCCTTGAGTGTCACGGGCAGCTTGCCGTCAAGTTGATACTCCAGCGTGCCCTTGAGCACGTACGCGACCTCCACACCAGGGTGTGAGTGTCTCCCGAACGCAGCACCTGGCGCAAAGTCGACGCGTACTTGGATGAACTCTTGTCCCGGTATGTGCAGATCGTGTCGCACGATGTCGACGCGTTTGATTCCGTTTGGCTGCGCTTGCGCTGCGTGAAAAGTTAAACCGCCTCCGAAGACAAGTGCTGCGAGGGTGGTGATCAAAGTCGTTTTCATCTGCATCTCTCTGTTGGTGGTTGGTGATCAGTTGTCGGTCGGAGCGATCTGAAGGCCGCACGGAGTTCGGTCGCGAAGAGGTCGGATTCCCCCCAAGCGGCAAAGTGGCCGCCCCTGTCGACTTCATTGAAGTAGGCTAGGTTGCAATAGGCACGCTGTGCCCAACTTCTCGAAGCTCGATAGACTTCATCCGGAAAGACCGTGATCGCCACTGGCAAGGTGATCTCCGAAGTCATCTGAGCGGCGGCGAGCAGAACGCTTTGACCGCACTCGTCAGACTGAGCACCTTCTGCCTCAGTGTCATTCGCCTAGTCTCGATGTCTGTCATCGTGCTTGACTGTCGGTCGCGCGACGCAGCATGTCCACCCACAAAAGTCTCAGGGCCGGGTCTCCCGAACGGCAACGGGTTCACCGTGAATCACCCAGGCCATAGGTCGTCGGCCTGCTCGCCGGAAAGCTCCAGCGCGGCCTGGGAGGACTCCGACACGCGCGAAGAAGTCAGTCTGCTGCGCGACCTAAGGGAGATGCGCCGAAGCGAGTCAGGCCGAACACTTGTCGCGTGTCATTGGCCCTCAGCGCCCTGCAGGATCGGGGATGAACCGGTCTGGCAAAGGTGAAAGCACCGAGACGAGCACCGAGCCCTGCAAGTAAAAGTTTGCGGGACGGAATCACAACCCCACGCATCAAGAGGTTCCTCATGGATTTTGACTCCGCAGTCATTCCCGCAGTGCAGCGCGCCGCCGCAGCCGCGGTCTTCGTCTTTGCCGCAGCGACCCCGTTCATCGCGGCAGCGGAGGTTGTTTCTCCGGTGCTCCTGATCAACGACGATGCGGCGACAGCGAAGGTCACCGTGCAGAAGTTGCGCGGCAATGTGAGCGTTCTGATGGGCTCGGGCGGCAACATCGCCGTCTACACCGGCCCCACCGCCAAGCTGATGGTCGATGCCGGCATCGCAGTGTCGAGGCCGCGGGTCGAACCGGCGGTCGACAGCACCGGCGCGGTGCCGGTGAAGTTCTTAATCAACACGCACTACCACTGGGATCACACCGACGGCAATGCCTGGGTCCTTCAAAAGGGTGCGACCATCATCGCGCACGAGAACACGCTCAAGCGCCTGACCTCCGGGACGCGGGTGATCGAATGGGGATTCTTCTTTCCCGCGAGCCCCCCGGATGCCCTTCCGACCATCGTCGTCGGCAAGGAGAAGACGATGGAGTTCGAAGGCGAGACCATCGTCATGAAGCACTACGGCGCCGGCCATACCGACACCGACCTCTCGGTCTACTTCAAGAATGCCGACGTGCTGCACGTGGGCGATATTTGGTGGAACGGCCACTACCCGTTCCTCGACAACGGCTCAGGCGGCAGCATCGACGGCCTGATCCACTGGGTTAACGAATGCATCAAGGCCTCGGGTCCGAACACGATCATCATCCCGGGCCACGGCGACGTCAGCGATCGCGCCGGCTTCACGGAGTTTCGGGACATGCTGGTCGCGATCCGGAACAACGTCGCGAAGCTGAAGCGCGGAGGCAAGACGCTGGCCGAGACGGTCGCGGCCAAGCCCACCGCCGCGTTCGACAAGAAGTACGGCGACTTCCTGATCAGCCCCGCGTTCTTCATCCAGTTGGTCTACATGGGCGTCTGATCGAGGCCCCCTGGCGCGCCTCCCCCGAACTGCGATCACGGCATGAAGAACGATCTTCGTGGCATTGCGAGTCCGATCGGCAACACCGGTCAGACGCCGAACGACAAGTTGCCATGGGCGACCTTTTGGATCGCCAGCGTCGCCGTGTTTCTCGTCGGCATTGACACCACGTTGCTGTTCGCGGCCTTCAGGGCCATGCGGACCACCTTCCCCGCCACGTCCGCGGCCGACCTCTCGTGGGTCGTCAACGCGTACACCGTGGTGTACGCCGGGATGCTCGTTCCCGCGGGCAACTTCTCGGATTCGCATGGCCGAAAGAAGGTGTTCCTGCTCGGCGTGGCGATATTCGTCATTGCGTCTGCCGCATGTGGCCTAGCAGGCACGGTTCCGTTGCTGATCGGTGCGCGGGCATTGCAGGCCGTCGGTGCCGCGCTGCTGACGCCGGCGTCTCTGTCGATCGTGCTGGCCGCGTTTCCCCAGAGCCGGCGTTCGGTCACCGTTAGTCTGTGGGGCGCCGTCGGCGGGCTGGCTGCTGCCCTCGGCCCCAGCCTCGGATCGTTCGTCGTCGACAACGCTGGATGGCGGTGGGCCTTTCTATCTGAACCTTCCGCTCGGTGCCCTGTCGCTGTGGTTCGGCGCTTCGCTGCTCGAACGGGATACCGTGCCTGAGACTCGACGAGAGATCGACGGCCTGGGCATGGTTCTGCTGATCGTTGCGATCAGCGCCATCGCACTAAGCATTGTGCAATCCGAGTCACGGCACTGGTCGCACGTCGAGCTTGCAAGTGCGGCAGGGCTCGGTCTGATTTCGTTGCTGTTCTTCATCGCTCGTTCGCGAGTTATCGAGACGCCGCTCGTCGATCTCGACCTGTTTCGCAATGCCACCTACTCGTTCGTGAACCTCGCGTCGCTCACGTTTGGCGCAGCCCTCTCGATGATGTTCTTCGGCTACTTCTTCTTCCTTACGGGCGTGTGGCACTACAGCCTGACGCGTGCCGGTCTGGCGGTGACGCCGGGGCCGTTGCTCGTGATCCCGGTGGCCATCATCGCCGGCAGGCTCGCTGCACGCCAGGGGCATCGGCCCTTCTTGGTCGGCGGCGCGCTGATCCACGCGGCCGGCTCGCTCTGGTTCGCGCTGGTCGCCGGACCGGAGCCAGCGTACCTTACGAGCTGGCTCCCCGGCGTCTTGTTGAGCGGGATCGGTGTGGGCATGGTGCTGCCTGCGCTCTCTGCGGCGGCTGTCAACCGCCTGCCAGAAGACCAGTACGCCGTCGGAAGTGCAGTCAACCAGGCGATTCGTCAGATCGGGTCCCTGCTCGGCGTGACGTTCATTGTTCTGCTGGTCGGCCACATGAACCCGAGCCGAAGCGACTTCGCGCGGGCGTACGCGATTCAGGTGGCTCTTGCAATCGTCACCGCGCTGCTGTGCCTGCGGGTCAGCACGCGGCCGCAGGCGACCAAGCCCCGATGGCATCGGCATGACGCTTCAGCCGAGAAACCGTGCCGAGGGGGCATCGAAATGACTCTCTAGGGAGATTCCCAACTCGGCGAGTGCTGCTATATTTTTTGTGTGGTGGCTGCGAAAGGCCGTGATGGCGGATGTCAAAACTCCTGCCCTGCAGTCCGTTCGATGGGTTGCCGGGTTGATGATGCTGTGTCTGTTTTGGTGCGAAGCCGCCATGGCGCTTGATCGGGACGTGGCCTTGCGGGACCTCAAGCACACGGGCTGGGGTCCGGAGGAAGGCGCGCCTAGCGCGATCACTGCGATGGCGCAGACCAACGATGGCTACTTGTGGCTGGGCAACGCCAGCGGGCTCTTCCGATTCGACGGCCTTCGCTTCGAGCGCTTCGATCCGCCCCGCGACGACAGGATTTCCTCGTTCTACGTCTACAGCCTGTTCGCCCTTGAATCGGGCGGCCTTTGGATCGGCTTCACGCTCGGCGGTGCGGCATTCCTGAAAGACGGGCGGATGACCTTCTACGGCGAGAGCGATGGGCTGCCCGGCGGTTCGGTGCTAGATTTTGCGATGGACGCGGAAGGCACGCTCTGGGCCATCACGACCTCGGGCCTCGCACACTTCAGCAACTCGGGCTGGCAAAAGGTCGGCGCCGACGAGGGCCCCTCGGACCCTCAGTCGTTCGAGCTGATGTTCGACAGCGCCGGGACGCTGTGGGCTACATCACCGAGCAAGGTCATGTTCCGTCCGCGCGGTGAGAAGCGCTTTAGAGACAAGCTCGTCTTGGCGCAACCGAGGTACTCGTCTGGGATTTCCGAATCCCGGGATGGCGTGGTCTGGTTCTACAGCGAGGGGGGCTTGCAACGCTTGCTCACCAACTCGAATGTCGGCAAACAGTCCACCTCTATCAGTCGGGCAATGCTGCTCGATCGGGCCGGAAGCCTGTGGTTGGGATCGGTGGGAAAGGTCTATGGCGGGCTGCGAAGGATCGCCCAGCCCGAAATACTGGCGCCCTACGCCATCCACCGGACCGATGCGCTGGATACCTTCGGCAAGCGCGATGGTATGACCTCCGACAACGTCGGTAATCAGAGCATGCTGGAAGACCGCGAAGGCAATGTCTGGGTCGCGAGCGACGTAGGACTGGATCGCTTTTCGCCGCGAAGCGTGAGGCCGGGGCTTCCGAACGGGTCGATTCCGAATGGCAATTTCACCCCCTTGGATGCAGCCCTGATCTCGTCGAGCGACGGTGCTCTGTGGGTCGGGGAGCTTACCTCCGCACCGATCGAGTTCCGAGAAGGCCAAGCCCGCGTCCACACCGAGATCGATGGAGTTAGCGTCGCCGCCTCGGCAGATGACGGCGCGCTCTGGTTCGGAAACAGCAAGGAAATCTGGCGCTATGCGTCAGGCAAGTTCGATCGCACGCCGCTCCCCAACGGCACCGACGACTTCGACATCCAGGCGATGACACAAGACCGTGCAGGTCAACTCTGGATTTCAGTAGCTCGCAAAGGCGTATACCGCAGGACGAATGGCACTTGGACTCCCTATGGCGGCATTGCCGCATTGCCCAGGCTGACCGCCATGACACTGGCCACGGATGCCAAGGGGCGGTTGTGGTTCGGCTACACCGAAGGTCAGATGGCCATGCTCGATGGTACCGAGGTGCATGTGTTCCTGAACAAGCGACGCCTGCCGACGGGCAATCTCACCGCCATCTACGGCAAGCGCAGCACGGTCTGGGCCGGCGGTGAGTTCGGGCTCGCCTTCTTCGATGGCGTGCAGTTCCAGGCCGTGACCTTGAGCCAGGGCCGAGCATTCAGGAACATCACGGGCATCGTCGAGCGGGCCGACGGCAGCCTGTGGTTCAACAGCGATGGCGGCATCGTGCACCTCACGTCCGTCCAGGTCAGACGCGTGCTCGGCGATCCGAGCGAACCGGTGGAACCGGAAGTCTTCGATGCACTCGACGGTGTGCAGGGAAGCTCTGCGCGGCTCCGCCCGCTGCCGACGGCGATAGAAGGCCCCGACGACCGACTCTGGTTTGTGCGCGACGTCGACATCTACTCGATCGACCCGGCGCGGATCGCGCGCAACCCGGTCAAACCGCCGGTACTGATTCGATCGGTCACCGCCGACGGTCAGACCTATGCCACGGGCGCCGACCTGAAGCTGCCGCCCCGCACCGGCTCCCTGCGCATCGACTACGTGGCCCTGAGCCTGACGATGGCGGAGAAGGTGCGCTACCGCTACAAGCTCGATGGCGTCGACAAGGACTGGCAGGAGGCTCACGCCCGGCGCGAGGCTTTCTACACCAACCTCGGCCCGGGCCGCCACCAGTTCCATGTGATCGCGGCCAACAACGACGGGGTCTGGAACGAGACCGGGGCGACGCTCAACTTCTTTATCGCACCCACCTTCGTCCAGACCGGCTGGTTCGTAGCACTGTGCATGGCGGGCGCCGGCATTGCCGTGTGGCTGCTGATCCGCATCCGTGTCGGCCAGGTGTCGGCGCGGTTGCGCATTCGCCACGAGGAGCGCATGGACGAGCGCGAACGCATCGCGCGCGAACTGCACGACACGCTGCTGCAGAGCACGCAAGGCTTGATCCTGCGCTTCCAGTCTGCCACCCGCGATATTCCCGAGGGCAGCGTGGCCAGAACCGAGCTGGAGCAGGCACTCGATCGTGCCGACCAGGCGTTGGCCGAAGGCCGCGACCGTGTGCTGGATCTGCGCGTCGCCGCCGACACGACGCTCGACCTGCCGCAGGCATTCGCCGCCGTCGGCGGGGAGCTGGCAAAAGGTCATGCCGTCGCGTTCAGCACGCAGGTCGAAGGCACGCCGCGCGACGTTACTTGGCGCGTGCGGGACGAGGCCTACCGAATCGGACGCGAGGCGCTGCTCAACGCGTTCCGCCACGCCGGTGCGAATGGGATCGAAGTACAGATCATCTATGCCAACGACAAACTCCGTGTTCGCGTCCGTGACGACGGCGCCGGCATCGCCCCGGGAATTGTGGAGTCCGGATCGAGGCCGGGGCACTGGGGCCTGCAAGGAATGCGCGAGCGCGCTCAGCGGATCGGCGCCGAGCTCGATGTGTGGAGCCGGCCCGGAGCGGGTACGGAGATCGAGTTGAGCATCCCGGCGGCGGTCGCGTATCGGGGATCCGCGTCGCGCTGGCCCGCGTTCTGGCGCGCTGCCTAAAGACTGACGGACGCCGCAACGCGAACGTTGCATCTGCCCCTTTTGACTTGCGTCGGCATCGAGCCCAAGAGGCTGGCCGTCCGCGATCGGCATGCCAATCTGTCCGCGTTGTCTGATGGAAGTTCCGTTGATCACACTGCGCTACGTCCGACCGGTCTTGTGGAGCTTTTTCGGCATTTGTCGGCGCGCCGATGCGGCCGAAGAGATCGACAAGGCCCCGCCCGCTGCCACTGGTCGTGACGGCAGTCTTGCTGGCGCTCGGGTTCGTGGCCCTGCTCATTGAGCTCGCCAGCATGGCGGCTGCAGCATTCGACTAATGCTTCCGCTCGTCCTTTGGTTGAACGTTCGCGGCGATATCTCCGCAGATGCAAAAGGCTGAGGACCTAGCGATGCCACTGCCGCAGCCAACTCGGGCTGCCTGCGGCCTGTGACGCAAACGCATGCACCTTCCTCGACGAAGCACTCGGCTGTGGACAGGCCAATGCCGCTTGTACCGCCGGTGAAGAGGGCGATCCTCCCGGACAGCTGTGCGACATGTTGATCCTCGTTGGGGAGCTGTTGCGCACCTTTCACTTCTTGGGTTCGGCCTCGACAACCACGCGGCAGAGAAACTCGCGCATCAGCTCGGCGATGCGATGGCCGTGGTCTTCTAGCGCGAAATGCCCGGTGTCGAGCATGTGGATCTCGACGTTGGGCAGGTGGCGCTTGTACGGCCCCGCGCCAGAGGCAGGGAAGATCTCGTCATTCGACCCCCAGGTGATCAGCATCGGCGGCTTGTGCTTGACGAAGTAGTCGTGCCACGACGGATACAACGGAACATTGGTCCGGTAGTCGTAGAGCACGTCGAGCTGGATCTCGGCATTGCCGGGTCGATCCAGGAGCGCCTGGTCCAAGGTCCAGGCGTCGGGACTGATCAGGGCGATGTCCTTCACACCGTTGGTGTATTGCCAGTAGGTCGCCTTGATCGTGGTGAGCCACCGGATCGCTTCGCGCTCCTTCGTCTCGCCGGTCTTCCAGTAGGCCATGATGCCGTCCCAGAACGGATGGCCGAAACCCTCCTCGTAGGCGTTGCCGTTTTGAACGATGAACGCGGTGACGCGATCCGGGTTCTTGACCGCTAGGCGAAAGCCCACCGGCGCGCCGTAGTCCATCACGTACAGCGCGTAGCGGTCGGCGCCGATCTGGCGGGTCAACTTGTCGACGATGTTCGCGTAGTTCTCGAACGTATACGCAAACTTGGCGCGATCCGGCATTTCGCTCTGGCCGTAGCCGGGATAGTCGGGCGCGATGACACGGAAGGTGTTCGCCAGCAGCGGGATCAAGTTACGGAACATCTGGGACGACGTCGGAAAGCCGTGGAGCAGGAGAAGCACCGGCGCATCCTTTGGGCCGGCCTCACGATAGAAGACTTCCACGCCATCGACTTTGACCCGCTCGTAACGGGTCTGAGATGTCGAGGCAGTGCGGGCGATGGGTGCGTTCATGGCAGTCCTTGTAGATGAGTGGTAGGTTGCCCCCGGGGGTATGCGGCTGGCGCAGACCGAGGACACGTTGCCTCGACATCGTCCTCTTTGGCTGCAACGTCGAGCAATCCGAGCGTATGCACCGACCCCTGGCGCTGCATCCCACGAGAGGCGGTGCGGGACGTAGCACCGAGGAGGCAGCGCGGGGCCGCTGGTCCTGTTCTCGTGGTCTCTTGTCCTGTCCAAGCGAATCGGACTGGCACAGCCCTTCGAGAAGCCGAAAACGAGGATCGAGCTCATGCAAGACTCCCAACGCAGCCGGGCTTCTGGCCGGTCGTCGCTTGTGACCAATTGGAGTGGCGGGCCACCTTGAGGAA
>JACMKK010000227.1 GCA_014380115.1 Luteimonas sp.
CGCCTGCGAGGAGCAGCAGGGCAGCTTCGCGCTGACCATCACCGGGCGCGGCTTCGGCTCGCGCGTCACCGCCGGACAGAGCGAATCGTTCATGGATTCCGAGTGCGTCTCCTGCGGCGCCTGCGTCAACGCCTGCCCGACGGCGACGCTGATCGAAAAGAGCGTCATCCAACTCGGCCAGGCCGAACACAGCGTCACCACCACCTGCGCCTATTGCGGCGTCGGCTGCGGCTTCAAGGCCGAGATGAAGGGCGACCAGGTGGTGCGCATGGTGCCGTGGAAAAACGGCAGCGCCAACGAGGGCCACGCCTGCGTCAAGGGCCGCTTCGCCTGGGGCTATGCGACGCACCCGGACCGCATCACCAAGCCGATGATCCGCGCCAAGATCAGCGATCCGTGGCGCGAGGTGTCGTGGGACGAGGCGCTGGGACACGCTGCCTCGGAATTCCGCCGCATCCAGGAAAAACACGGCAAGAACGCCATCGGCGCGCTGGTGTCGAGCCGCTGCACCAACGAGGAGGATTACCTGGTGCAAAAGATGGTGCGCGCGGCGTTCGGCAACAACAACGTCGACACCTGCGCCCGGGTCTGCCATTCGCCGACCGGCTACGGCCTCAAGCAGACGCTGGGCGAATCTGCCGGCACCCAGACCTTCAAGTCGATTGAAAAAACCGAAGTCATCGTCGTGATCGGCGCCAACACGAGCGACGGCCATCCGGTGTTCGGCTCGCGCCTGAAGCGTCGCGTGCGCGAGGGCGCCAAGCTGATCGTGATCGACCCGCGCGAGATCGACCTGGTCAGCTCGCCGCACGTCAAGGCGGCGCACCACCTCAAGCTGCGCCCCGGCACCAACGTCGCCGTGCTGACCGCGCTGGCGCACGTGATCGTCGCCGAAGGCCTGCTCGACGAGGCCTTCATCGCCGCGCGCTGCGAGGATCAAGCCTTCGCCGACTGGCGCGAGTTCGCCGCGCGTCCCGCCAACTCGCCCGAGGCGCTGGAAGCGACCAGCGGCGTGGCCGCGGCCGAGGTACGCGCCGCCGCCCGCCTCTACGCGAGCGGCGGCAACGCCGCCATCTATTACGGCCTCGGCGTGACCGAGCATTCGCAGGGCTCGACCGCCGTAATCGCCATCGCCAATTTGGCCATGGCGACCGGCAACGTCGGGCGCGAAGGCGTCGGCGTCAATCCGCTGCGCGGCCAGAACAACGTGCAGGGCTCGTGCGACATGGGCAGCTTCCCGCACGAACTGCCGGGCTACCGGCACGTCTCCGACGCGACCGCGCGCGGCCTGTTCGAGGACGCCTGGGGCGTCAGCCTGCAAGCGACGCCGGGGCTGCGCATTCCGAACATGCTGGAAGCGGCCATCGACGGCGCCTTCCTCGGCCTGTACTGCCAGGGCGAGGACCCGGTGCAGTCCGACCCGAACACGCGCCACGTGCAGCAGGCCCTGGCCGCGATGGAATGCGTGGTGGTGCAGGATCTGTTCCTGAACGAAACGGCCAAGTACGCCCACGTGTTCCTGCCGGGCGCCTCCTTCCTGGAAAAGGACGGCACCTTCACCAACGCCGAGCGGCGCATCTCGCGCGTGCGCAAGGTGATGCCGCCGCTGTCGGGCAAGGCCGACTGGGAAGTGACGCAGGCGCTCACCAACGCGCTCGGCTACCCGATGCACTACGACCAC
>JACMKK010000228.1 GCA_014380115.1 Luteimonas sp.
CCCGTGATCCTCGGCGACGCGCTCTACCCGGCCGCGGACCTCGTTTTCCAAGTCGCGCTTGTACTGCTCAACCTGTGCCGCGTCGATATCCGCCCTGCGCAGCAGACCCTCGAACGGCAGTTCCCACGCGTGCATCAGCACCAGGTGAGCGCCGGGCGCGACCTCGCTGGCCAGCTTGATCGCCGCTGCCGTCCACGGCGAAAAATCCACCGGCACCAGCACGCGTCGATACGGCTCGGGCCGCTCTCGCTTCGACACGATGACCGGGCAGCGCGCGGTCCGCAGCAGGCGCGCCGTGGTCGAGCCCAGCAATCTCTCCGCCACCGATTCCGCGCTGTGCGCACCGACCACGACAAGGTCGGCCACTGCGCGCTGCGCCGCCGCCACGATCTCCTCGACAACCGCACCGCTGACGATCAGCTCCTCGATCTGCAGTCCGTGGTGCTGCGCGATCGGCGAGGCCAGTTCGTGCAGTTCGTGACGGGCCGCCTTCAGCAAGCCCTCTTCGATGTTTGCCTGCGCGCCGAGCAGGCGGCGAAGTCCGTCGAGCGCCGAGCCGCTGACGACGTGCATGAACGACAGGCATGCGTCGCTTGCGTGCGCCAGCAGGGCTGCCAGTTCGCCTGCGTGCCGCGACGAAGCCGACAGGTCGGTGGCCATCAGGATGGTCCGAAGTGCATAGGAAGACCCGGGCGTGCTCATGAGCCGGACCAACGCCAGTTGAGAATTTCGGGCACCAGAAAGATTGCGCGCCGCGCTACGCAATCGTCTGTGCGCTGGCGTACACAACGGGCGCTGGATTCTTCAGGGTCGACAGTGAATGGCTTGACCACGAAGCTACATCGCCAGTTCTATCCACACCGGCGCGTGGTCGCTGGCGCCCTCCATCGCACGCACCGCACGATCCACGCCCGCGCCACGCAGCTTCGCCTTCAGGCTCTTGCCTACGAGCAAGTGATCTATGCGCAGACCGGCATCGCGTTCCCAGCGATTGCGACGATAGTCCCAGAAGCTGTACATCGGCTCGTCGGGATGCTGCTTGCGAACCGAGTCGGTCCAGCCTTGCTTCAAGAGCTTTTCGAAGCCTGCGCGCGCTTCGGGTTGAATCAAGGCGTTGTTGTTCCACGAGGATGAGACGTAGATGTCTCTCGGTGTGGGCACGACGTTGTAGTCGCCGGCGAGCACGACGGGGTGGCCGGATGCATGAAGCTCGGCGGCGTGCCGGGTCAATCGTTCGAACCAAGCGAGCTTGTACGCGAACTTGTCTCCTGGCCAGGGGTTGCCGTTGGGCGCATAGATCGAGGTGACGATGACGCCGTCGATGGCAGCCTCGACGTACCGCGCCTGCCTGTCGGCCAGATCGCCCGGCAGTGTTCGGCGGACGACGATGGGCTCAGCGTCGCGTGCCAGAAGTGCGACGCCGTTCCACGTCTTCTGGCCGACGACCAGCGCGCCATAGCCTGCTTGCTCGAGCTCTCGCGTCGGAAAGTCCTTCGTCGTCGACTTCAGTTCCTGCAGCGCCACGACGTCCGGCTTGGTCGCCTCCAGCCAGGCCAGGAGCAACGGGAGCCGCAGGTTGACATTGTTGATGTTCCAGGTGGCGATGCGCATTGCCGGAACCTACCTGCGCCGTGTCGCCTTGACGCCAAGGACCTTCATCGCCGCGGTCAGGGTCTGGCGCTTGGTCCAGTAGCTCGCCCACGGATCGACTCGTTGGAATGACAGATGCTCGCGCGCGGTCGCGATCGTCCAATGGTTGCCTCCCTTCAAGATTGGCAACTCATCCCAGGCCACGGGCATCGACACGCCCAATCCGGGTCTGGCGCGCGCGGAGAACGCGGACGCCGTCGTCGCGCCATGCCCGTTGCGCAGGTAGTCGACAAAGATCTTGCCGATCCGGTTGGCCGGCCCGCTCTTGGCCACGAAACG
>JACMKK010000229.1 GCA_014380115.1 Luteimonas sp.
CGCGTCTATCCGGCGATCAACATCAACATGTCCGGCACGCGCCGCGAGGACCTGCTGATCGAGCCGGACATGCTGCAGAAGATCTGGATCCTGCGGAAGCTGCTGCATCCGATGGATGAGCTCGCGGCGATGGAATTCCTGCTCGACAAGATGAAGAGCAGCAAGTCCAACGACGAGTTCTTCGCATCGATGAAGCGCTGATCGACGCTGCCGTCAGCAAAACGAAAACGCCCCGCATCGCGGGGCGTTCTGCTTCCCAGCTCGACGAATCAGAGCGTCGTTCCGATCACCTGATCCCTGAGCTTGAAGCGTGAATTGAGCGGCCGCGCGTCGCCATCCTTCAGCATGTCGCGATCGGCCTGCGCGGCGACCGTCCCCGGCGTCACCCACGGAATCGGACGCAGCGGCCCGGGCACGAACGCCTGCCATTTGCCGTCGACGTCCGGTTTGTGGCCGTCGGTCAGGGTGTAGGTGACCGGTACGCGGACCGACAAACCGACCGGCTGTCCGTCGACGCGCTCGGTCGTGTCGAATTTCCATTGCTTGGCAGCTGCCATGCTGGCCTTTTCGAATTCGCGCCGCCACTTCTCCGCGACGCCCTCGCGTCCACTCGCCGTCAGGCTGGTCTGCTCAGGCAGGATGTCGACGACGTTGCCGTCGGCATCGAGCTTGAGCACGAGAATGACCTTCGCGCCGAGGCCTGCGTAGACGGCATTCATCGGATACTTGGGCGGCTTCATCGCATGGGCCCGCTCGGGCTCGCCGAACCAGACGTTCTCGACCTTGAGGCGGTACTCGTCGTCACCGCCGGAAGGCGCGGCGGACAGCGCCAGACGCATCATGGTCTTGCCGATGACCGGTTTGCCGTCGACTAGGATCGGCTCGAATTTCCAGCCGCGCACGTTCCTGTCGACGATCGCAGCGATCGCCGGATTGAGCTTGCTCTTCAGCCTGTAGTCGTGCACCGAGCCGTCCGGTCCGATCTCGATCTCGCCTTTCGCCTCCATCTCGTACATCGCTTGCGGCTTTGCGGCGTTCGCGGCCAGCGGCAACCAACATGCGCAAGCAACGACCCATGCACGAATCGACATCGTTCTCTCCCTGAATATCCGCGGCGTGGCTAGTTTCGGCCCCTCATCACGGCAGATGCAAGCTGCAAGCCCGAGAAGGCGGGGGCGCCCCATGTCCGATCCGAGCGAGAAGCATCGGGGGGCAGACCCTCTCCCGACTCACCCCCTGCGAACGAAACGGCGTCCGCAGTCGCCATCGCCAGGCAGGCGCACGGACCGAGCAAAGGCCGGCATCGCCCACCGATGATTGCGGTAACCTGAAGATCAACGTTCCACGGAAACGGGGCGCCATGTCGCTTGCCGCCGAAAGATTCCTCGCGCAGGCCAAGACCAGGTTGGCCGACCTGTCCGCGGACCTGCAGGTTGCCGAATCGCCGTACGAGGTGGCCTGGATGCTCTGCCGGTTCAGTGGACAGGAGCTGGAACTCGCCGATTGCGTCATCTACCTGCTCGACCAGGGCGGATGCAGCCTCACCCAACAGGCGGCATGGGGCCCGAAGCAGGCAGCCCGCGAGGTGCTCGAATCGCGCCTGCGCCTGGCACTGGGCCAGGGCATCGTCGGCCGCTGTGCGCAGTTGCGCCTGCCGCAGCGTACCGCCGACACCCGCATCGATGCGCGCTATGTGAGCGACGACCAGCCGAACCTGTCCGAGCTGGCCGTACCGATCATGGCCGGCGACGAACTGTTCGGCGTGCTCGACAGCGAGCACCCGGACGCCGACTACTACGATCTGCCGCACGAACACGCCTTCCTGGCCATCGCCGAACGCGGCGCGATGCGACTGCGGGCATTGACCGACGTCAACGCTGCAGACGCTTGAACGAAAACAGCGCTGCCAGCGGATGCCGGCGCCGTTCGATCAGCGCGCGCAACAGTCCCGCACCCAACATGCTGTAAGTGATGCCGTTGCCACCATAGGCCATGGCGAAATGCACGCGCGGACCGTGCTGGGCATGCGGGCCGAAGAACGGCAGGCCATCCTCGGTCTCGGCGAACGTACCGGCCCACGCGAACGTGGGTTGCAGCGGTACATGCGGAAACAGTTTGGCGACTTTTTTCATCAGCTTGCGCGACTTGCCGTCGACGCGGGCATCGCGCCGGGCCGGGATGTCGATCGCATCGTCCTCGCCGCCGATCACCAGGCGTCCGTCGCTGGTGGCGCGCATGTACAGGTAGGGCCGCGCCGATTCCCACAGCATCGTGTCGCATAGCGGACCGAGCGTGGCTGCATCGATCGGATCGGTGACGAAGGCATAACTGCTGCGGTTACGCGCGACGCGCTGCTTCAGCCAGTGCTGGTTGGCGTAGCCCGCGGCCAGCACCAGGTGTTTCGCCTGCACGCGATGGCCATCGGCGGCATGCAGGGTGACGCCGCGGCTCGAGGTCTCGATGCGCTCGATGGCGCAGCGGTCGAGCACCTTGCCGCCGCGTTTCTGCACGCGCATCAGCACGCGATACGCCATGCGGTAGGGATCGACGCAGGCGGCGATCTTGCTGAGGATCGCGCAGGGCGCATCGATGCCGTAACGCTCGCGTACTGCATCGCGATCGAGGAACTCGACCGGAAACCGATGCTTCGCGCGCAGCGCATATTCGTCGCGCAGGTCGGAAGCGTGCCGCCGCTTGCTGGCGTAGTAGAGGCTGTCCATGCGCACGAAGCCGACATCGCGCACCTGCACGGCCAGCGCCTGCAGCATCGGAATCGCATCGAGACAGGCGCGATAGGCCAGCAACGCATCGGCCTCGCCGTATTGCCGGGCCAGGTCGACCATGTGCGTATCGATCTCGTACTGCAGCAGCGCGGTGCTGGCGGCGGTGCTGCCCCAGCCGACGTCGCGCTGTTCGATGACGGCGACGTCGTGGCCATGCCGCGACAGCTCGTCGGCGATCAGCGCGCCGGTGATGCCGCCGCCGAGCACGGCGACGTCGCAGCGCAGGTCGTCGCGCAACGGCGGAAAAGCGTGCATCAGTCCGTTCCTGATCGCCCACCACGGATAGCCGCTCTTCAGATCCATGCACCGCTTCCTGCCCGACGGGATGCACAGTGTCGCGATGCGGGCTGTTCGTGGCGCGTGAGCGCGCATACTCTTGGCGGACGGAGGTGCGCATGCACGGTGGCGGTCTCGAACTCGCATTGGTGTTCCTGCTGGCCGCGGTGATCGCGGTGCCGCTGTTCAAGCGCTTCGGCCTCGGCGCGGTGCTCGGCTATCTCGCCGCCGGCGTGGTGCTCGGGCCGTACGGCGTGCGCGTGATCCGCGATGCCGAACCGGTGCTCGCCGCCAGCGAGATCGGCGTGGTGATGATGCTGTTCGTGATCGGCCTGGAGCTGTCGCTGGCGCGCCTGAAGCTGATGCGCAAGCCGGTGTTCGGCGCGGGCGGCCTGCAGGTCGCGCTGTCGGGTCTTGCGCTGGGCGCGCTGGCGATGGTCGGCGGGCTCGGCTGGGAGGCGGCGCTCGTCGTCGGCCTCGGGCTTGCGCTGTCGTCCACTGCGGTCGGCCTGCAGCTGCTGGCCGAGCGCAAGGCGCTCAATAGCGACCATGGCCGGCTAGCATTCGCGATCCTGCTGTTCCAGGACATCGCCGCGATTCCCTTGATCGCCGCGATCCCGCTGCTCGGCCAGGCCGCCGCCGCCGACGCGCAACCGGTCGGGCTGGCGTTGATCAAGGCGATCGGCGCGATCGCGGCGGTGGTGATCGGTGGCCGCTACCTGCTGCGGCAGCTGTTCCGCGGCGCCGCGCGCATCGGCGTGCCGGAGATGCTGACCGCGAGCGCGCTGATGGCCGTGCTCGGCGCGGCGTGGGTGATGTCGCTGGCTGGGCTGAGCATGGGCCTGGGCGCCTTCCTCGCCGGCGTGCTGCTGGCCGATTCGGAATTCCGCCACGAGATCGAATCGCAGATCGAACCATTCAAGGGCCTGCTGCTGGGCCTGTTCTTCATGGCCGTGGGCATGAGCATCGACCTCAACCGGATCGCGGCCGAACCGGCGCTGATCGCGCTCGGCGTAGTCGCGCTACTTGGCGTGAAATTCGCGATCCTGCTGGCGGTCGGCATGGCGCCGGGCCGTCTCGACGTGCGTGGAGCGCTGCGGCTCGGCAGCGTGCTGGCACTGGGCGGCGAGTTCGCATTTGTAATCTTCGCCGAATCGGTCAAGGCCGGATTGCTCGACATGGCGATGCGCGATCGCCTGGTGGCGATCGTCGGCCTGTCGATGGCGCTGACGCCGCTGTTGATGATCGCCATCGATCGCCTCATCGGGCTGCGACCGGCGCCGAAGCCGAAGCGCGACTTCGACACGATCCCGGACGGCGACCCGCAGGTGATCCTTGCCGGCTTCGGTCGCTTCGGACAGATCGTCGCGCGCCTGCTGGTGGCGCAGAAGATCCCGTTCGTCGCGCTGGAAACCGACGCAGAACAGGTCGATTTCATGCGCCGCTTCGGCAACACCGTCTACTACGGCGATCCCGCGCGTCCGGAACTTCTGCGCGCTGCCGGCGCCGCCACCGCGAAGATCTTCATCAATGCCATCGACGACGTCGACTCGAGCCTGCGTGCCGTACGCGTGGTGCGACGGCTGTATCCCGACCTCAAGGTGTTCGCGCGCGCGCACGATCGTCGCCATGCCTGGCAGCTGATGGATCTCGGCGTCGAAGTGTTCCGCGAGACTTTCGCTTCAGGCCTGGAAATGGGTCGCGAAGTGCTGGTCGCCCTCGGCGTGCCGCGCGAGGCCGCGGTCGAACGCACGCAGCGTTTCCGCGAGCACGACGAACACCTGCTGGCCACGCAGCACCTGATCTACGACGACGAGTCGGCGCTGCTGGAATCGGCCAGGCGCAGCCGCGCCGAACTCGAGCAGTTGTTCGAGGCCGACATCGGCCGCACGCAGGCCATGGAGCCGCGCGAAGGACGCATGCGCGACGGCTAACGTCGTACGGACTGCCCACGCGCGTCGACATGCGCCGTGTTGCGGCATCCCGAGCGGCGCTTCCGAAGGCACGCGACGACGAACGGCCCCGCACGCATGCCGGAACCGGCGACGGTCGCGACCGGACGCGCTACGCTGCCGCAGCCGGTCTGGGGAGACCGCGCCGGAGTGGCACGCATGGATCGCTCGCAACTACCAATACCAAGACTCCCGGTTCGACCTTGCGTCGGGCACGGGACTTTTTTTTGCACATCTGGAGCAACCGCATGAACGGAACATCGAACTGGGGCATCCGCGTATTGGCAGGCGCGGCGTTTTTCCTGCTGGCCAATGCCAGCGCCTACGCGCAAGCCACGCGCACCTGGGTGTCCGGCGTCGGCGATGACGCCAATCCGTGCAGCCGCACCGCGCCATGCAAGACCTTTGCAGGCGCGATCTCGAAGACAGCGGCTGGCGGCATCATCAATGCGCTCGATCCGGGCGGCTTCGGCGCAGTGACGATCATCAAGTCGATCACGATCGACGGCGGCGGCGTTGCCAAGGGCGGTACGCTCCATTCGTCGACCAACGGCGTGATCGTCAACGCCGGCGCGAACGACGTCGTGCGGCTGCGCAACTTGTCGCTCGATGGCGCCAACACCGGCTTCAACGGGATCCGCTTCATCGCCGGCGGCACGCTGGTCGTCGACAACATGCGCATCAGCGGCAACACCGCCGCGGCACCGAACGGGCTCGGCATCCTGTTCGCGCCGAGCGGCACCAGCAAGCTGACCGTCACCGACACCATCATCAACAACAACAGCGGCGGCGGGATCCAGATCGTGCCCGGCGCCGGTGGGTTCGCGCGAGTCTCGATCGACAACACGCGCCTGCTCAACAACCTGTACGGGTTGCGCGCCGACGATCGCAGCATGGTGTCGCTGCGCAACAGTTTCGTGATCGGCAACGATCGCAACGGCATCCTGGCGATGAGTGCCTCGCAGGCAGTCGAGATCACCGCGGACAACAACCAGATCACCAACAACGGGGTCGGCTTCCCCACCACGGCCGGGGTCAGGGCGCAGGGTCCGCTGGCGAGCGTGGTGATCTCCGAGAACGTGGTGTCGGGCAACGCCAACGGTCTCTCCGCCACCGCCGGCGGCGACGTCATTTCGTTCGGCAGCAATCGCGTCGTCTCCAACGACGTCGACGGCACCGCGAGCGGCACGATTTCGACGCGCTAAGCGTCGGCAGCAGCATCATCCAGCGGAGCGAGCGCTCCGCTGGATGCTTCAGCAGACAAGCGTCGCCGTGCCGTCAGCCGCGCGGCTCGCGCAGGAAACGCGCCATCGAGATGCCGGACTGGGCCGGGGCGAATTCGGCCGCGACGTCGATGAAACCGCGCATCACCGCGATCTCGCGCGGCGTGCGGTTCAGCGCATCGCGCAGGTCCGGATCGGCGCCGGTGCGAAGCAGGCGCTGGGTCACGCGCAGCAAGCCGTGCAGTGCGGTCAGGTGCAGGGGTCCGAAACCGCGCGGATCCTGCGCGTCGAGCGAAGCCTCCTCGTCGAGCAGGCGATCCAGCCCCGCCACCACCACGTCCTCGTCGCAGGCCGTGCCCGGTTCGGCGCGCGCGCCGAGCAGCAGCAGCAGCGGCGTGA
>JACMKK010000016.1 GCA_014380115.1 Luteimonas sp.
CACGCCGACCTACCGTCCAAAAACTTGAGGGCACTTGCGCGAACGGCGGCTTCACGGCAGTTCAGTTTCTCGGCTGGACGTCAGCAGTGGGTCGAAAGCGTTGGTCAACGGTCAGGCCAAGAGGTCATTCGGCTGCTCCACGTATGCACCGTAAGCTTCCGAATGGACCGGCCGTTCGCAGCAAAGAGCCCCAAAAGTCAGCTTTTGAATGCGAACGGACTTGCGGCGATCAGGGCCGCCGCGCGTAGGCGTTGCCTGCGACGAGAAACACGCTGGGGTCACTTGAACACCTCGCGCACCTCGCCAGCGCTTGATCTCGCGAGCTCGGTCTCTTGGGTTGCCCCAGAAGTTATCCCGCATGATCTCGCCCTTGTTAATGAATACTTTCTACAGGTCGGCGCGATTGCCGGAGTTCATTGAATCAGCACGGCAACACGAAGTCATCACGCGACGGTGAGGATTTCGTGAGGCGCGGGTGAGTACGTCTGGTCAAGAGCTATGACAAGCCAAGCACCGCGGTCGACCCGGGCAAACGCCCTGGACTAGGAGTTTCAATCAAACCGCCTGCTGTACTTTGCAACCGGTCGCTGGCACGATCTTCTGGCCGATTGAATGATCGACCTGGCCTAGGAGCAGTAGCTCAGCTATCAGACGAATCGTGCTTGCGCTGACCGGTTCCGTTGGCAGCCGATAGGCCAGCTGGCAGCCGGAGCAAAGCCTCGTGGTGGCATCGCCGCGGTCGAACAAGCAGCCCTGCGCAACGGCGCCCGACCAGGCACCGAAGGCACGATTGACGCCGGTTGCGCGCGCCGTGATGTCGGCCAGCTGCGACCGAATTGCATTTGCGGCGCTTGGCATCGCGGCTATGTTGCGGCTCGAGCCTTTCCCTGTCCTGCCCTCAGCCAAGCGCGCGCAGGCAATTCGCGCCAACATGTCACCCCGCCCGCGCAAATCGCTGCGTAGCCGCCCTCCCTGTCGCCTGAGCAGCCCCACCCATGACCACACCCACTGACTACGCTCCACCCGCTGTCTGGACCTGGAACGCGCCCAACGGCGGCCAGTTCTCCAACATCAACCGCCCGACTGGCGGCGCCACCCACGATCACGAACTTCCGGTCGGCCAACACCCGTTTCAGCTGTACTCGCTGGCCACGCCGAACGGCGTGAAGGTGACCGTGATGCTCGAAGAGTTGTTGGCCATGGGCCACCGCGGCGCCGAGTACGACGCCTGGCTGATCCGAATCTCGGAAGGCGAGCAATTCGGCTCGGGCTTCGTGGACGTCAACCCCAACTCGAAGATCCCGGCGCTGCTCGACCGTAGCGCGGCGCAGCCGCAGCGTGTGTTCGAGTCGGGTGCCATCCTTCTGTACCTCGCAACGAAGTTCGATGCCCTGCTGCCCGCAGAGCCTGCCGCACGCACTGAAGTGCTCTCCTGGCTTTTCTGGCAGATGGGAAGCGCTCCCTACCTCGGCGGCGGCTTTGGCCATTTCTACGCGTATGCGCCGGTCAAGTACGAATATCCGATCGACCGCTTCACGATGGAGACCAAGCGCCAGCTCGACGTCCTCGACCGCAGGTTGGCGCAATGCCGCTACTTGGGTGGCGACGACTACAGCATCGCCGACATCGCAGTCTGGCCCTGGTACGGTGCCCTGGCGCTGGGTCATCTCTACAACGCGGCTGAATTCCTGCAAGTCCAGACCTATGTGAACGTGCAACGCTGGGCCGAAGACATCGCGGCGCGGCCGGCGGTGCGGCGCGGGCGCATCGTCAACCGCGACTGGGGCGCAGCCGAGGAGCAACTGCACGAGCGCCACGACGCCCAGGACTTCGACACCCGCACCCAGGACAAACTGTCACCAGCGGCAGACTAAGCTCATCCGCCGTCCGACGCCGTGCGGACAACCCACTCTTCACTTCGGAGGCCTTCATGATCAAGTTCTATTACCACCCGTCACCCAACCCGGCCAAGGTTGCCCTGTTCCTCGAAGAGGCAGGCCTGCCCTACGAGCTGGTACCTGTGGACACGCGCAAGGGAGAGCAACACCAGGCCGCGTTCACCGCGATCAACCCCAACGCGAAGACGCCGGCCTTGGTCGACGGCGACGCGGTGGTGTTCGACAGCAATGCCATCCTGCTGTACCTGGCCGAGAAGACCGGCCAGTTCCTGCCGCCCGACACGCCTCAGGCGCGCTCCCAGATGCTGTCATGGATGATGTTCGTGGCCACCGGCATTGGTCCTTATTCAGGGCAAGCGGTGCACTTCACGCACTTCGCCCCCGAGCCCAAGGCCTATGCGGTCAACCGCTACAACTTTGAGGCCTGGCGGCACTGGAAGATCATCGACCGGCAACTGTCCCAGCACCGCTACATGCTCGGCGAGACCTACAGCCTGGTCGACATGGCTGTCTGGGGCTGGGCGCGCGCCGTGCCGTTCGTGCTCGGGGCCACCGCCTGGGAGCAGCTGCCCGACGTCAAGCGCCTGCTCGACGAGATCAACGCCCGCCCGGCAGCCCAACGCGCCGAAGCGCTCAAAGCCAAGCACGCCTTCAAGGCCGAGATGGACGACGAAGCTCGGGCGGCCATGTTCCCGCAGAACGCCCAGTTGACAGCCTGAGCCTTCGGCGGCGCCGTCAGTGCACGGACGGGCGGCGTTCGCATGGCCGCAGCCACTCGGTCCGGTGCGCGGCGCCGGGCTGACGCGCTCCCGCTGAAATGGCGGCCGACAGCACCTGGGAGACCTGGAAGGCCTTCAAGCCACCGACGACCCACTCGTCGGCCCAAGCCCTGAGCGCCGAGGCACAGGCACCGGCCACATCGGGTCCTGATCGGACTGGCCGGCAAAGAAGTCGGTGATGGCGAAGGTGTCGGCGTCGACGCGCACCGTCGGCTCAGTCGTCGGCCTTACTTCTTCATCGGCTCTTCTTTCTTCATGCGGTCCTTCTTCATCATGTCGGTGCACATGGTGTCCTTCTTCATCATGGCGTCGTCCTTCTTCATGCCGTCCTTCTTCGCCATGGCCATGTGGTCCTTGCATTCCTGCATGGTCATGTCCTTTTCATCATGCCGTCCTTGGCCATCGGTTCGTCCTTCTTCATCGCGTCTTGCGCGAAGGCGGCGCCTGCGGAAAGAGCGATACAGGCGCACATCAATGTCTTCGAGATGCTGTTCATAGGAACTCCTTTAGTTGCAACGTTGATACCTAGTCGACTTGCGAAACGAATCGCCGCGCAAGGCGCTTCATCGAGGGGCACCGCACTGCCGGAAGGGTAGGCGACAACTTACGTGCCCGATCCGGCTTGATTGTTGAAGTCTGGTCGTCCTACGTCGCGACCGGTGACTCTCCGACTTTTTGAAGGAAAGGGGATGGGCGTCGTCCAAGACCACCTGTGTTCACCTCATCCACAACCTAGGAAATTTCATGAAGATCACGGAACAAGCCCAGAACCGGTCCGATTCACGTCCAGGAACGCGGGCTGGCCTACTAAGCCTCGCCCTCCTGCCGTTGGTACTTGTGGCCTGCGGCGGTGGTGATGACGATCCTGCGCCATTGGCGGACCATACGGTTTACACGATGACCAACGCGAGCGCCGGCAATGAAGTCGTTGCGTTCCGGCGTGGTGACAACGGCATGCTCACCAAGATCGCCGCCTACCCGACCGGTGGCAACGGTCTGGGCAGCACGGAGATCTCGCCCGCGACGCCGCAGGACGGAACGGACGTACTGGCGTCGCAGGGCTCGATCCAGATGTCGCCGGACAAACGAACCCTTGTCGCGGTCAACGCCGGCGGTGCGACGGTCACGTCATTCAGCATCGGGCGCGATGGCGGGTTGACCCGAGTGAGCACCCTGCCGTCCGGTGGCCTGCAACCCAATGCGGTCGCCGTATCGAACTCGCTCGTCTACGTCGCCAACGTCGGCGCACCCAGCAACGGCTATGCCTCGAACGTCAGCGGATTCAAGCTCGGGGCGGATGGGACATTGATTGCCATCGCCGCCTCCACCCGAAGCCTGAGCTCAGTGAATGCCCAGCCGGCTCGCCTGACCTTCAATCCGGCGGGCGGACTGTTGGCAGTGAGCGAACTGACGACGAACCGCATCAGCGTCTTCCCTGTCGCGGTTGACGGCACGTTGTCGGCGCCGTCGGTGAACACCTCCGTCGGCATGGGGCCCTTCGGCTCCAGCTTTCTGAGCAGTGGCGCGCTCCTGATGTCGGAAGTGATGTCGGGCTCGGTGTCGTCGTACAGCGTGGCGGCCAACGGCGCCCTGAGCCCCATCAGCTCGTCCGTCGTGAATGGCCAGATGGCCGTCTGCTGGACCTTCGTCACGCCTGATGAGAAGCTGCTGTTCACGTCCAACAGCGCGAGCGGAACCTTGTCCTCCTACCGCATTGCGAGCGACGCGTCGCTGACGTTGTTGCAAGCGGTCGCGACGCCACTGGAAGGCCCGACCTCTGCGGTGATCGATGGCGCTACCAGCGAAGACGGGAAGTATGTCTATGCACTCAACAGCGGCATCGGCGCGATCACCGCCTTGCGCATCGAAAGCGACGGTAGTCTCACCAAGATCCAGACCATCGCCGGTCAGGGGATTCCCACCTTGGGGGCGCAAGGACTGGTGGCTCGATGACCCTCGCGGCCGCACGAGGAAGCGGCGTCGCTTTGTCTTCGTAGGCGCCCGATGTGGCGATGGCGAGTCGTCAATGAGCCTGTGGTGGCTACTGGGTGGTTCTCGCGTCGCGGGGTTGGCTTGCGCGGCCATGCTCGTTGCGAGACTGCGCTTAAGTCGTCGAAGACACTCGAACAGAGTCGCCCTGTCGGACTCCGCTGCAGGGGCAAGAGGACGCAGCGCGCAATCGGACTCTGTCGCGGTGGACGACACCGCCCCGGCTGTTCTGTCGCCGCCCGAGCTTCGCAACGGGTCGGGTTTCGACCGCCGTAAGAGCACATGGCCAATTCCCGTCTGGGACGCAGCTCGGGTACGGGGCCAATTTGAGGAACAATGGGCGCATCACGAATCGCGCCGACGAAGCTTTTACGCAGCCCACTAGATGACGAATCGCGAGCCCAACTTCCTCGAGAACGTACGGGCCGAACTGTCCGATGTCCGCGTCTGTGTCAACCGGGCAATCGTGCTGGGCTATGCGGTACTTGCAGGTCTTTGCGTTGTGGCCTTCACCATTGCTGCCGACTGGGCCTTCGAGCTGTTCAAGTCCCTGGAAGGCTCGTATCCATGGGCGATCTTGATCTGGACGCCCGCGTTGACGGCACTCATCGCCTTCGCCACACAACGGTGGCTTCCGCTTGCGGAGGGTTCAGGCATCCCGCAGGTCAAGGGGGCCATTCATCCCGAGTTGCCTCCAGACCGATCGGGTTGCTTCGCGTCGCTGCGCTTGTCGGCGGGAAGGATGCTTCTCGGTGCCGCCGGTTTTGCAGCTGGCCTGTCCATCGGACGCGAAGGACCATCGGTCCAGGTGGCGGCGGGCGTGATGCAACACGCCCGCCGCTGGCTGTCTCCATCAAGCACCATCGACACGCGGGCACTCTTGATTCCCGGTGGGGCCGCGGGCATTGCCGCGGCGTTCAATGCACCGTTAGCGGGCGTCGTGTTCGCGATCGAGGAACTGGCCGGCCGAATGGAGGCTCGCGCGAGCGGCGTGATCATCACGGCCATCGTGCTCGCAGGTCTGATCGCCGTCTCCGCCTTCGGCAATCTGAGCTACTTCGGCGTAACCAAAGTGCCGCAGCCGGGGTGGAGCCTGCTCTTGCCGGGCTTGCTCGTCTCGCTGGCAAGCGGCGCGGCCGGCGGCGTGTTCGCGCGATTGATGATCGCGTCGCTGACAGAGGCGCCTGAGCGCATGACCAAGTGGCGCGCACGCTTTCCGATTCGGTTCGCCGCTTGTGGAGGGCTGGCCATCGCCGTGATCGGACTCGTGACGGGCGGTGTCAATTTCGGCACCGGCTCCGAGTATGTACAGCAGATGCTCGCTGGACACGACGAGCTGACACCCCTCTACACGATGCTGAAGTTCATCGCGACCTGGATTACGGCTTGGTGCGGTGTGCTGGGCGGGATCTTTGCACCCTTGCTCTCCATCGGCGCGGGCATCGGCGACGGTGTGGCACAACTGGCCGGGCCATCGCTCGGGCCTGCGCTGATCGCGATGGGAATGGCGGGCTTCCTGGCCGCCGTCACTCAAGCCCCGTTGACCGCCTTCATCATCGTCATGGAGATGGTGGATTGACACTCAATGGTGCTCAGTCTGATGGCGAGCGCCATGCTTGCCAGCCTGGTTTCTCGAATGATCAGCCAACCCTTGTACGACACGCTAGCGGAACATATGCTGGCTTCACTCGTGACCGGCCGTGACGAAGCGACAAGTAACGCTGTTTCGGCCAGCGCGTCGACTCAATCGGAAACGCTGGACCCTCAGAAGCCACCATCGACGTAGCCTGAAGCTTGCCCGCCAAAGCGTCAGAGCAGGAAGGCGGACGCAGCGACGGCGGTTGGAAGCAGTGCGCCGAGCAGCAAACCTCCGGCGCCGATCGTTTCGTCCTCGAAGCCTTTTTTCAGCAATGTCACTCCTGCCGGGTTCGGCGCGTTGGCGATGACCGTCAATCCGCCACCAGTGAGAGCACCAGCCACGAGCATGTACTTCGAGCTGTCGCTGATGCCTTCGATCAGCGAACCGAGGTATGTGAGTGCTGCGTTGTCAGTGATGGCGGTCAATGCGGTCGCTCCGAAGAAGAGCTGCAGCGGGTCGAGTCGCGAGACGATGGGCTGAAGCCACCACTGTTGCATTCCGCCTAGCACGACCAGACCGGCCAGGAAGAACCCCACAAGCAGTGCCTCCTTCAGGATGAGTTCGGACTGATAGCGTTCGTACGCCTGGGCGAACCCTAGGAACAGTAAGAACAGCCCGAGAAATATCACCGGATGATGAGCGAACGTCACCACGCCAGCCAAGAACAAGAAGTGCAAGCCGCTGATCGCCAGAGGGACGCGCACCCCGTCTTCGAGGACTCCCTCGCTCGACGGATCTTTCAAGTGCTTGCTGAGCAGCAAAGTGACCGCCGTCGCGTTGATGATCACAGCAATGGTGGCCTTCCACCCGAAAGTCGTGGCCATGAACATGCTGTCCCAATTCCACGTTGACGACACCATCAACACGGGCGGTGCCGCAAACGCGGTTAGCGTCCCACCGATGGAGATGTTGACGAAGAGCACGCCAAGTGCCACGTACTTCGTCTTCTCAGGAATGCCATTTCGAAAGACCATAGGCGCCAAGGTCAGCGCTGCCAGGGTCATGGAGGCAGGTTCGGTGATGAGTGAACCCATCAAAGGCATGGCCGCCAAGCCGAGCCAAACCCGTGCGACGACGGTGCGGACGGGCAGGATCTTTGCCGCGAGGAACAACGCATTTTGGACCGTGACAAGGACCGGTCGCGATGCTGCGATCACCATGATGACGAACACGAACAGCGGCTCCGCGTATTGCCGCGACTCGGCGTAGGCCACGGCACTGGAACCCCCTGACACCAGCGCCATGACACAGACGAGCACCACCGCCCAGAACCCGAAGACGACTTCGACCTCTCCAAGCAGGTGGAAAAGTCCGGCGTGACGCGGGTATTTGGACGCCAGCCTCTCGAAGAATTTGACGGAGAACGTGTGGACGAGCGCGACGACAAAGAGCGTGGCGGCAATGATTTCGATGGTCATGAATACTCTGATGCCAGCGTGGTATTGGCGACACGTCCGATCAAGCGGCAGACGACGCCACTAGAAATGGGCTTCGATGGATCGTTGAATGTCTAGGAGGTGGCCGAGGCGCGAGTTCGACTTGCCGCGACTCGCTAGTTTCGCCGCAAACGGTCAACTGAACTGCGGCCGCGAAGTTCCACCTCGGCTTGAAAGCGATGGTCCGCGGTCGCAACGGGCGGACAATCGTCTGCCCCAACGACTGCTCCCGTTGGCAGAACTGGTGCAGTCGACCCATAGCAGCCGGTGGGTTGTTAGCTCGCCCAGCGCCCGTCGACCTGGAACTTGACGTTCGCCGCTGCTAGCGAGGAAAGCCAAGATGGCGACGCGGTCGTTCATGAGTGCCGGTCAACGGTCTGAGGTTTTGGTGCCGGACGGCTGCATCCGATAGTCACGAACTGGCGCTACCACCCAGAGCTGACCTTCGCCCCGCTGACTTCGCGGAACTGAAGCAGTCGTTCGACAACGTGCAGGCGTCCAACGCGAAGGTGGGGCGAGCCTGCGACGCGTTCTCCCGAGCGGCCGCATTGCCGTAAGAAGGCTCCGAGGAACCCGACGTACCGGATGGTCAAATTCATTGCAGACCGAGACCGACGGCTTCTGCTGCGAGTCTGTGCGGTCCTTGGCGCGTCCACGCTGTCGACTTCAGGCCGCACGACGAGCGTCGAGCAGGATCTCCTGGATCCAGCAGGCATGCCCTACTCGGCCTTCGATCACATGCCCTTCGAATCCGTTCAGATCGGGGACGCACTGATTCGTGTCGTGTTCGGCCCCGGGGCCTTCGACCTCCCGAGTCAACGGATCGTCGACTTCGTCCGGCAATCAGCGCACACGGTGGCCCTGTACTTCGGCAGGTTCCCGGCACCAGCGGCGCGGCTCCTCGTCTTGAACACAACCAGTCCCGGACGCCCGATCCGCTCGGGGACCGCCTTCGGGTATCGAGGCGCGGCCATCAAACTGACGCTTGCGGCCAGCGTGACCGCCACGGACCTCGATCGCGACTGGATCCTCGTGCACGAGATGAGCCACCTTGCGCTTCCGACGTTGCCGCGTCGGCACCACTGGTTCGAGGAAGGCATGGCTTCGTACGTGGAACCATTGGCGCGAGCACAGGCCGGCCTGCTGAGCAAAGAGCGTGTTTGGGCGGACATGGTCAAGGGCATTCCGCAAGGGCTGCCGCAGACAGGCGACCAGGGGCTGGACCGCACGCACACGTGGGGCCGGACTTACTGGGGCGGGGCACTCTTCTGCCTGCTCGCCGACATCGAGATTCGCCAAGTCACCGACGGGCACCGAGGTCTCCAGCATGCGCTGAAGGCAATCCTCGGGCACGGAAACATCGAACTGGAATCTCCCATCGAGCCACTGCTTGAGATCGGAGACCACGCCACCGGTACCCAGGTGCTTGCGAGCCTGTACGGTCGGATGAAGGACAGGCCCTACCCGGTCGACCTCGCCAAGCTCTGGGATCGGCTGGGGGTTCGCATCGCCTCGGGCGGGATCGAGTTCGACGACACAGCGCCGCTGGCGGCGTTTCGTGTGGCGATGACTAGGCGTCTCCGAGTCTTGACGCGAAATCGGGTCACTTCGTGAACCAAGTCTGGAAGCGCGGAAGGACGACACAGGAGTCGCCTGCAGGTTGGTAAGGGCGGGACGATCTCGACGACCGACGCCCACACCGGCACGCGAGGAGGCGAGATGCAATCGAGCAGGAGATCATTCGTTGTCGGCGTGACGATTCATGCCGGATTGATCACACTGCCCCACGCGGCACGCGCGCAGGACAAGCGTGTACCGGCGGTCCCGGAACTGTCCGGCCGGGTCTTGTCGGGGCGGACGCTTTCGCTCGCGAGCCTGCGCGGGAAGGTCGTGCTCTTGTGGTTCTGGTCCACCGGCTGCGCCATATGCCGCGATGTCCTTCCCGAACTGCGGGCGAACTACGCAGGATGGCGGGGAAAGGCTTTTGAGCTGATTACCGTGGCGACCGACGTGAACGTTGACGACGTGCGTTCGTACGAACGCATCGTGCAGGCCATGGTGCCGCTCGCGGAAACGATTCCTTCGATGTGGCGTCGAGACGCCGCAACCCAGGACAACTTTCCCGTCCGGCTCTCTATGCCCACCGCCTTTCTCATCGACACGACGGGCCGGATCGTCGAGACGTACGTTGGTCGTATTCCCGTCGAGGCTTGGGATCGAATCGCGGAGCTGCTGCCATGAAGGAGCGGTGGCCCGCCGATCCCTCGAGCCAGGTGCGCTGCCCAAGCTGATCGAGCCGTGAAATGGCCGCGAGCTCGTGGTCACGGCCACAAGCCGCCAGACACGCGCAGCACGCGAAGCGGTCGACCAGCCCGAGCGCGGGTTGCGGATCAATCGTTCTTCTCTCGCCCTGCGGCGACACGGGCCGATATCCCGTAACGCATCGACGCGGAGCGCAAAATAGACCCGGGTCTGGCAATCAGGCCGAGGTTCATGCGATGGCGATTTTGAAATGGTTGTTGATCCTGTCTGCCGCGGTAGTGGTCGGCGCTATCGGCGCCGGTCAAGCGGGGCTTTTCGGGGGTTCGCCGCCGATCGACCTGGGTGTCCGAAACGGCAAACTCAAGCCCCCCTCGGCGACCGACAACAGCGTGTCCAGCCAGGCCTCGCTGTACACGGACAACCCTCAACGCCAGACCGCCCAGATCGCGCCGCTGCCGCTTCGCGGTGACGGCCCCATGACCCTGACCAAGATCAGGGCCGTCGTCGAGGCCATGGCCGGCGCTAAGGTGGTCAAGAGCGATGCCGACTACCTGTACGCGCAGTACACGACACCGCTGATGAAGTTCGTCGACGACGCGGAGTTCTGGTATGACCCTGCAGCCCAGATGATCCAGGTGCGTTCGGCCTCCCGCGTTGGCGAAGGCGACATGGGGGTGAACCGCAAGCGGATCGAAGCCGTGCGCGCTGCCCTGGCCGCGTCGCCCTGACTTGGGTCCTTGCGCGGCGCGTGCGAGCTCAGGCGGTGGCGCCGAAGCGGTTCACGAAGCGCCGGTCGATCCAATCCTTACAGTGCCAGACCCAGCGGCCGTGCCAGGCCGAGCGGCCCCACAAGGCGAACGCGTGGCGGTCGCCGGTGCTGATGAGGTAGAGCGCGCGCCGCTGTGGATGCCAGGCATCGAGGGTGCGCTCTTCGCACCTGGCGCGCAGGTTGTGCGCCAGCGTCGGCCCAGCGCGCACCGCGAAGACGCCGGACTTGGGGCGCGCATCCGGCAAGGCCGCGATATCACCTGCGGCAAATACACAAGGATGCGACAGGCTCTGGAGCGTCGGGCCGACCAGGATGAACCCGCGGTCGTCGGTGGCCAGTCCGGCAGCGCGCGGCCACGCCGGGGCCGCGGCGCCCGTCACGACCAGGCAAGCGTCGAAATCGAGTGCCGTGCCGTCATCGAAGCGCATCCGGTTCGGCTCGATCCGGTCGGCCCGGCGGCCGCCGATCCAGCCGATGCCGCGGTCTGCCAACAAGGCTGCCGCTTGTCGGCGCAGCTTGTCCGGCGCGCCGTCGAGGGGCAGCGCGTCCGATCCCACCAGGCTCACGCTCACCTGGGACCACCCTTCGATCGCGACACGGTGGCGTATCGCGAAGGCCAGTTCGACCCCCGCGGCGCCGGCGCCGAGGATGACCAGGTCGAAGCGCTGGTCGGCGTCGCGCAGACGCTCGACGATCGCCGGCCACGCGGTGACGAAGCCCTCGATCGGCCGGATCGGCGACGCGTGTTCCACGCTGCCGGGCAGGTTCGCGATGGATGCCACCGGGCCGGTGTCGATCGAGAGCAGGTCGAAGGGCAGCTCGGCGCCGTCGTCGCAGCGAATCAATTGCCGGGCTGGATCGATGGC
>JACMKK010000230.1 GCA_014380115.1 Luteimonas sp.
CGCTGGGCACGTGCGCGCAAGAGCGAGAACGCGGCAGCGGCGCATGCCTTCGACGGGCTCAACCGGCTGTTCTCGAACGACGCCGTCGCCGCCACCCTGTTGCGCGGGCCGTTGCTGGGCATCGCGGGCAGGCTGCGGCCGCTCACCCATGCCCTCTGGCGGCGTGCAGCCGGCCTGTAGCTGAGGCGGCGCGCAAAACAGAACGCCCCGGTGACGGGGCGTTCGCTTTCCGGTCGCGTGGCGCGACGACTACCTCCAGCCTTCTAGTTCGTGCTTGCTGAGGCGACCGTCATGGTTGCTGTCGACCGCCTTGAACTCCGCGGTCAACGTGGGGTTCGATTTCACTTCGGCGCGAGTCAGCTCGCCGTTGCCCTTCTTGTCGAGTGCAGCGAAATTGATCTTGTAATCGCCGACGATGGAGTCCCCAGGGCCCGAGGTTATGACCACGGCTGCAGGCACCGGCGCAGCCATCGGCTTTGGTGCCGGGGCCGGCTCGGCGACGGCATCCCGCGCGTCCTGCGCAGCTGCTTCAGCCACGACTGCGTCCACGCCGGCTGCGGCGGTGGCCGCACTCGTCCTATTGGCGGCTCGGTTTGCCGCCACAAGGGCGCCCAACGGTTCCGCGGTGTTGCCATCGACTGCGTCGCTGGCTCTATCGGCCCTATCGGCGGCATCGACGGCCGTGGTCGCGGCTGTCTTGGCGTCGATCGAAGCCTGGTCGGCGATATAGGCGCTGACCTTGGCTTGCGCGGCGCCGTCCGCGGTCACCGCTCCGCCGGCCGAAGCGGCGGAGGCGGCGTGCGCTGCTTGACGTGCCACCTGCGCTTCGTCGCGCGCGACCCTTGCCTCGGCATTCGCGGCCTCGGCTGTCGTTTCCGTTTCCTGTTTGGCTTGGGGGGCCAATTCCGTTTGCGCGGCTGCGCTCCCACTGGCCAGCACGCCTAGCAGCGCGATGGTCAGGACGTGCGTTCGATGGATCTTCATGTAGGAACTCCTGAGTAGTTGGTCCCCCAAGACGAGATTCCAGCGAACCGGTCTCGAAACCGTTTCGTTTCGTTGGGCCCATGTTTCGCATGAAATGACACCATGCGCTATGGCGCCTCGCGGCCGGCGTGTAGCGGAAGCCACAAAAAAAGAACGCCCCGGTGACGGGGCGTCCTGCTTGCTGCTGGTCGCGGTGCCGAAAAGGCGATCAGTCCATCCAGCCTGTCAGTTCTTCTTTGCTCAGGCGTCCGTTGTGGTCGTTGTCGACCGCGCGGAACTCGCCTGTCAGGGTCGCGTTCGATTTGACCTCGGCGCGGCTCAGGCTGCCGTCGCCGTTTGCGTCGAGCGCGGCGAAATCGATCTTGTATTCGCCGAGCACCGAATCGGGTGGACTGGAAGTGACCGTTACAGGTGCAGCTGCAGGCGTCGTCATCGGCGCCGTTTCCGGTGCCGGCGGGGGTGTCGGTGGCGCCGTCACCGCTTCCTGCGTCTCCTGCGCGGCGGCCTGCGCATCGGCTGCGGCAGAACTCGCAACCGCTGTCGCAGCGCGCGCCGTGTTGGCGGACTCGCGTGCTTGAGCGGAAGCGCCGAGTGGCTGTTCGGTGCCGCCGCCGATCGCCGACTTCGCGGCATTCGCATCGTTGGCGGCGTTGACGGCCGTGTTCGCCGCTGCTTGTGCATCGATCGATGCCTGGTTGGCGTTGTAGGCCCCGACTTCGGCACGCGCGGCGCCGTCTGCCGTCACTGCACCTCCGGCCCTGGTGGCCGCGGCGGCTTGTGCAGCGGCTTGCGCTGCCTCTGCTTCCTGCCGGGCAACGGTGGCGTCGTCGACTGCCCCTTCCGCGGTCGTCTCGGTGTTGCGCCTGGCCTCGGCTTCGGACTCCGACTGCGCGATGGCGCTGCCGGCGGCGAATACACCGAGCACGGCGAGCGTCAAGGCATGGGTTCGATGGATCGTCGTGTTCGATCTCATGTCGGGTGATCTCCTGCGTGGATGACCCGGGGACGGTAGTCGGGCTGCGATGACTGGGGCGTCAACCCCGACGTGATTTGGCGGAACGCCTGCTGAATGCTCAGCCGGGGGTCAGCGTGGTGGCGAAGACCGTAATTTCCTCGCGGTCGTGGTAGAGCTGCTTTGCGCGAACGTGCAGCGGCCTGCCCGCACCCTGCTGCAACAACGCCAGGCACAGCTGCGTCTCGTCCCAGCGCTTCTTCATCGGCAGCTTGAGGTTGAAGACCGCGTGCCGGCACCAGCCTTCGCGGAACCAAGTCGCCATGCGTTCGGCGACGCGGCGCGGTTGCTCGACCATGTCGCAGACCATCCAGTCGAGCGGCTGCTTCGGTTGCCACTGGAAACCGTCCGCGCGCAGGTGCTCGACCAGGCCGGTGTCGATCACGTGCTGGCGCAGCGGACCGTTGTCGATCGCACTCACGTGCAGGCCGTGGCGCGCGAGGATCCAGGTCCAGCCGCCGGGCGCCGCGCCGAGATCGGCGGCGCGCATGCCGGAACGCAGCAGGCGCTCGCGTTCGTCGCCGTCGAGCAATGTCAGCAGCGCCTCCTCGAGCTTGAGCGCCGAGCGCGAAGGGGCATCCCTGTGCAATCGCAGGCGCGGGATGCCGAGCGGCCAGGGCGCGCTGTCGTCGGGATCGCTGCTGGCGATGAAGGCGTGGTCGCCGGCGACGAAGCAAACGTGCAGGCGCGGCAACGCGGCGTCGTCGCGTGCGCCGAGCATTCCGTTCTTGCGCAGCGCCGGTCGCAGGGCATTGCCGAACGC
>JACMKK010000017.1 GCA_014380115.1 Luteimonas sp.
CCGCGCCGGCATCCAGGTGGCCAGCGCCTGCAGCCACCAGTGCCAGAGGCCGCCGATGCCGCGCACGCGCACGCCCCAACCCCCGAAACGATCGCGGGCGGACGTGGGCGCTGCCGCGCTGGCAGCGGCAGTTTGATCAGCAGGCATCATCGCGGCGAAGCTCCTTCCTCCCAACGCAGCGGCGTATAAGCCGAACCCGGCACGCCACTGGCTCCCGCGCGAACCACGACCCGCAACGTCGCTTCGCGGCCGTCCGGGAGCCGCGCGCGGCTGTCGATACTATACGTGCCGCTGCCGGAGCCCACGAGGGACTGCTGTCCGGGGAGCGGAGATTCGCTGCGCTGCTGCAGGATCGCAGTCGGGTCCACGCCCATCGCTTGCAACACTTCGGCGCTGGCATAGGTCTGGTCGGGCTGGGCCTGGCCGGTGTAGACGGTCAGGTGTTCGGCGACCTTGGCATACAGCGCCGGCGTCATGCCCAGGACTTGTTCGACCTCAGCCACGGTGTCGAACGGCGCATCCTTGGCGCCGTAAGGCCGCCCGGCCGCGGCGTACTGCGGATCCTCGGCCCCGCCTTGCGGCTGGCTGAGCGGATCGGGATCGCGCCAGTCGATGATCGCCGAGGCGACGCTCGCGGCGAGGTCGGGCTCGGCGCCGACGGTGCGGAACAGCGCGTTCAGCAGCGGCTCTTCGGCAGCGTTGAGGTCGACCTTGGCGGTCTCGTCGACGATCTTCACGGTGATCGCGGCGTCGCCGAAACGCCACTGGTAAGGGCGGCCATCGGGCAGCCATTGCCGGGTGGGCTCGGGGTCGACCACCCGCACCATCGCGTATTCGAGGCCGGCGCGCGCGGCCTGCTCGGCGACCACGCCCTGGCTGAGCACGCGGCCCTGCAGGTTTTCGATCCGCGCGGTCAGCGCGAACGCACCGACCAGCGCGGTCAGCAACGCGATCAACCACATCACCAGCAGCAAGGCGGCGCCCTGCGCATTCGTGGCGGGTGTTTTCGGCAGGCATCGCAACCGCGCGCGTCCGATCACCGGAACTCCCCTGTGCCGCCGGCGCTCGCCGACTGCGGCAAGGCGACGACCAGCATCGGCCAGACCATGCCGTCGGCGCTCTGGATGTCGATGCGCACCTGCAGCGGCAGGCGATCGGGGGTATTCCATTGGTCGGACCAGTCGCCGAGCTGGTTCTGGTCGTCGAGGCCGCGATAACGGAAGCGGGCCTCCTTGAGATCCGGCACCAGCGCTTCGGGAGGGCGTGCGTCGCGATCCTCCACGACCTCGCCGGCCAGCACCATTGGCAACGACACCACCAAGCGCGCGCCGCTACCGTCGTCCACGATGCGGACATCGTGCAGATGCGGGCCGCCGCGACCGAGGTAATCGGGCAGGTCCGCCACGAAGCGCAGGCGATCGGGTTCGCCGATGAAGCGCAATGGCGTGCCCGTGGTCTCGTCGACGCCGAAGCCGATCGGCAGCGCGGACGCGATACGCCGACGCAGGAACCCCTCGACCGCGCGCATGCGCTCGCTGCGCTGCGCCATCAGTTCGCCGCGCTGCGAGGTGATGGTGGCGGCGCGCAAGGTGGCGAAGGCGAGTGCGAGGCCGGCGGCGAGGAGCACGGTGGCCAACAACACTTCGATCAGGGTGAAACCGCGGGCGTTGCTCCTCCCCCTGCGAAGGCAGGGAGGGGTTGGGAGGGGGTGTCGTCGGATCGAGGGAAACTCTTCGGAGGCGATGCAGGATGCAACGGCATCCCTCACCAACCCGTTCCGGCCCGCCGGCATAGCCGTCGTGCGTTCGTCAGGCCGCGAGGCAATGCCTCGCAAACGGCCTTCCTCACCCCTGCATTCGCAGGGGAGGGAGCAAGAGCACTTGTTCGCGCGAGTCGTCACAGCGCTACGCCCTGCGTCGCATCCGGCGCAACCAGTCGCAGCGACTGCACCTGCAGGCGCTCGCGCGGGCCGCCGTCGCGCCACTGCACCGATAGCACGAGCCGCATCAGTTGCGGCGCGGACGGATCGACACCGGCCTGCGCGGCTTGCGCCACGTCGACGTACGGCACGATCTCGAGCGACCAGCGATAACGCCCGTCCTCGAACTCGCCGTCACGCCGCCCCGGCTGCAGCGCCTCGCCGACGCCGGTCTGGTCGAGTAGCGATTGCGCATGCAGCGTGGCGCGTCCGGCGTCCGCCGACCAGCGTACCTGTCGCGCCGCGCCGGACAGCGTGCCGAGCAGCAGCGTCATCGCCAGGGCCAGCAAGGCGAAGGCGACGATGACTTCGATCAGGGTGTAGCCGCGCTGGCGATTCATTGAAGAGCGCCCTCATCCCATCCTTCTCCCGCGAGCGGGAGAAGGGAAGTTGGTGCCGGGCGGGACACACTTCGATCCGCAACAGCGCACGTTGACGGCCATGCGATTTTCATTGGCGGTCTTTCTGTGCGCGGTGCAGGCTCACTTCGCCGGTCAACCAGGCGACGTCGACATTCCATGCGGCACTGCGGCTGCTGAGCTGTACGCGCCCGCCTGTCGATGCGCCATCGGCGAAGAACATGATCGCGCCGACACCATCGCGCGGCTGCACCTCGCGTGCGCCGGTGAAGACGATGCCGAGCTTCTTCGGGATCTCGCCCTTGCGTCCGTTCGCGCCCTGCCACACGTGCGCGCGCGGATCGATCGCGAAACTCTGCGGCTTGCCGGTACTGATCGCCTGCGCGCGCGCGTAACGCAGATTGGCGGCGATCTCCTTGGCATTCGATCGCAGTTGCAGGCCGTCGAAGCCTCCGCTCAGCGCCGCCGTCGCCAGCAGGCTCGCGGCGGCGATGATCGCCACCACCAGCAGCATCTCCAGCAACGAGACGCCGCGAACGCGACGCGGCATTGCGGACGGGCTTGGCCTGCGACCAGCGCTCATCGCGAGCCCGTCGGAAGACAGCATGCGCGGACCCTGGCTGCCGATCGGCTTATTCGTACTTGACGTCGGCGTTGTAGCTGTCGCCACCGGCCTGGCCATCCTTGCCGAGGATCATCAGGTCGAACGGCCCGGCTTCACCCGGCACGCGATATTCGACCGGATGCCCCCACGGATCCTTCAGCTCCGCCGCCTTTGCGTACGGACCGAGCCAGCCGCTGGCATTGCCGGGCTGGGTGACGAGGTCGTCGAGCGAATTCGGCAGGCTCCCGGTGTCCATCTCGAACTGCTCGATCTTGCCGGCCATCGTGCTGACCTGCGACTTGGCGAGGTTGGCCTTGGCGCGATCGGCGCCGCCAAGCACGCGCGAGCCGACGAAGGTCAGCACCGAGCCGATCAGCACGATCACGATGATGATTTCGAGCAGACTCATGCCGCGCTGCGATGCGCGCGACGGCGCGCGACGAATGGAGCGAGGCAGGCGCGGGAGGCGCGGCGATTTGGATTGAGAAAGGCGCATTGCGTTCATCCTGTGGGGTCGTCGTCAGCCGATGGCATTGGTGAGATCGTAGAGCGGTGTCAGCACGGCGAGGATGACCACGCCGACCACGCCCGCCAGCACCAGCGTGATCACCGGTACGAGGGCGGCCAGCATACGGTCCAGCGCCTGACCGGTTTCCTGCTCGAAGGTGTCGGCGGTCTTCAGCAGCATCGTGTCGAGCGCGCCGGACTCCTCGCCGACCTGGATCATCTGCAGCGCCAGCCGCGGGAAACGCTTGCCCTTGGCCAGCGCCGCGGACAGACCGGAGCCGTTCTTGACGTCGTCGGCGGCATTTTCGACATCGGCGGAGAGCGCGCGGTTCCCGAGTACGTTCCTGCCGATGCCCAGCGCGGTCAGCAGCGGCACGCCGTTCTTCAGCAAGGTGCCGAGCGTGCGCATCAGGCGCGCGGTCTCGAGCTTGGCGACCAGCGGGCCGGCGAACTTCTGCCGCAGCAGCCATTCGTCGAAGCGCGCGCGGAACGCCGGTTCGCGGCGCTTGCGGTCGAACCACCAACCCGCCAGCGCCGGGACCGCCAGCAGCACGATCCACCAGTCGCGCACGAACAGGCCGAGACCGAGCACGATGCGCGAGAACAAGGGCAGCTCCGCGTCCAGGCTCTCGTACATCGAGGCGAACTGCGGCACCACGTAGCCGAGCAGGAACAGCAGCGACAGGCCGACCATCGTCACCAGGATCGCCGGATAGATCAGCGCGTTGATGACGCGGCCCTGCAGCGCGCGGCTGCGCTCGAGGTAATCGGCCAGCCGCTGCAACGTCTCATGCATGCTGCCGCCCGCCTCGCCGGCACGCACCATGTTGATGTAGAGCCGCGAGAACGCACCGTGCTGGCGTTCCAGCGCGGTCGACAACGCCGTGCCGCCGCGCACGGAGTCGCGGATGTCGGTCAGGGTGCGCTTGGCGACTTCGTCTTCGGGCAACTCGAGCAGGATCGTCAGTGCGCGATCCAGCGGTTGGCCGGCGCCGAGCAAGGTCGACAACTGCTGCGTGAACTGCACCAGCCGCGCGCCGGCGAATGGCTTGGGCTTGAACAGCGCCTTCCACGCCGATTCGCCCCCGCCTTCCGAGGCCAGCCGCGCCTCGATCGGCAGGTGGCCCTGCTCCTGCAGGCGTAGCACGACCTCGCCGTCGCTGGCGGCTTCCATCTGGCCGTCGAGCGTTTCGCCACGGGAGTTGAGGGCTTTGTAGCGGTAGAGGGGCATGGGGTCCGAGGAACGGGGAACGGGGAAACGGGGGAACGGTGAAATCGGAAATCGGGACGGATCTTGCTCGTCATTCCCGCGAAGGCGGGAACCCAGCGACTTTGATGCTCAACCAACAATCTCCTGCCAGCGATCGTTCCAGTATGGATTCTGCTCTTCGATCAATCGAATTTTCCAAGCCCTGTTCCATTTCTTGATCTGCTTCTCGCGCGTGATTGCCATCTCCATCGTGCCGTGCAATTCGTCCCACACGAGCTTCGTAACGCCGCACTTCTTCGTGAAACCTTCAACGACATCCTCGCGGTGTTGCCATGTTCGAGCGACCAGATCGCTGGTGACTCCGAGATACAAGGTTCCGTTGCGATCGCTCGCAAGCAGGTAAACGACTGGTTGCCTGTCCATAGGCGAAAATCCAAATCACTGGGTTCCCGCCTTCGCGGGAATGACGATTTCGAAGCTACTCTGCGAGTTCCAAACTACGCATCCTCCGTCACCCGCAACACTTCCTCGATGGTCGTCATCCCCGACAGTGCCTTGATGATGCCGTCCTCGTACATCGTGCGCATGCCGTTGTCGCGCGCGAGCTGCTCGATTTCGCCCATGCCGGCGTGGCGCA